>JADLHS010000607.1 GCA_020848635.1 Limisphaerales bacterium | reverse complement strand
GTCCTTTGCCGCCATCCCAACGGCCATCACTCTGTGTTGGCGGCAGCACCCAATCCCAAGCAAAAACCCGCGCTCCTCTTTACCAACCGCCCAAAATAATCTGTCCTGTTTTGAAAACTACGCGACAGAAAACCACATGGTATTTGCATTCCCAGGTCGTGTGTTTCAATGTTTCATATGTTTGCATTGTCTGTCCGTTCGTAAACTTTGAGCGGTTCACGAAAATCAGACTCCGCAATGACTCCCGGAGCTGTCAAACTCCGGGAGTCTCTCCAGCAAAGCTGGAGGATTTAGTAGGTATTAAGGCTAGGTTCGGATTTGCCCGGTCCCAATGCCGAGCCACTTGTAGCTGGTCAATTCCTCCAACCCCATGGGGCCGCGCGCGCCAATCTTGTCGGTGCTGATGCCAATCTCCGCGCCCATGCCGAACTCGCTGCCATCGGTGAAGCGCGTCGAGGCGTTCCAATACACGGTGGCCGAATCCACCTCGGCGAGAAACTGTTTCGCCCGCGCTTCGTTGCGCGTCACGATGCTGTCCGAGTGGGCTGAGCCGTAGTAATTGATGTGGTTAATCGCGGCCGACACGCCGTCCACGACGCGCACGTTCAGAATGTAATCGTTGTATTCGGTGAACCAGTCCTGCTCGGAAGCCGTTTTCAGTTTCCAGTGTTCCGTTTCGCAGAGGGCAAGCACAGCCCGGCTGGCGGGATCACAACGCAACTCCACTTTTTTCTCGGCGAACCTGGTCGCCAGTTGCGGCAGAAACGTGGTCGCGACCGCCTGGTCCACCAGCAGTGTCTCCATGGCATTGCACACAGCGGGCCGCTGGACTTTGGCGTTCAGCACAATCGCTGCGGCCATGGACAGGTCCGCTTCCGCGTCCACGAAGACGTGGCAGACACCCTTGTAATGTTTGATGACGGGCACCTTGCTGCAATCGGTCACGGCGCGAATCAGACTCTCGCCCCCGCGCGGCATGCACAGATCCACGTATTGGGTGAGCGACAGCAGGGCGGGAACGGCCTCGCGCTCGGGCGTGGGCACGACTTGAATCGCGGCGTCGGGAAAGTGCGGGAGCGTGCGCTGGCCCGCCGCGACCAGGATCTGAGCGATGAGTTGATTAGAGTGCAACGCCTCCTTGCCGCCGCGCAGGATGGTGGCATTGCCGGACTTGAAACACAGGCTCGCGGCATCCGCCGTCACATTGGGCCGCGATTCGTATATGATAACCACCACGCCGATCGGCGTGGCAATTTTTCGCAACTGCAACCCGTTGGGCCGCGTCCGCTCGTCGAGGATCCGCCCGACCGGATCGGGCAGCGCCGCCACTTCGCATAGGCCCCGGGCCATGGCCGCAATCCGTTTGTCGTCCAGGTGCAGCCGGTCGAGCATGGCCGCCGACAGCCCCAGCGTGGCACCGACTTCCATGTCGCGGGCATTCGCGTCCTGGAGGGCGGCGGAGTTTTGCTCCAAGGCCTCCGCCATCGCGCCGAGACAGGCGTTCTTTTCCGCCGTCGTCAGGCGGGCCAGTTCGCGCGATGCCGCCTTGGCCTGCTTGGCCAATTGCGTCATCTGTTCCAGCAACTTCATATCCCTAGATTAAGCCAAACTCGAATTGGGAAAAGACCAAACCGTTGCAAAATTCCGCCCCACGCCCGGCTTGGGGAGGGTGATGCCATTTAGAGTTTTCGGGCTTGCGCACGGTATGGAATGCGGGTTCGCTGGAGGACGTGAACCACCGAGAAAGGATTCAGACGTGAATGTCAGCATGTGGATGACGCGGGACGTGATCAGCATCGCGGCCGAGACGTCGATCACCAGTGCGGCGGCTTTGATGGCACGCCACCGCATCCGATCGCTAGCCGTGACCGCCCGGGGGAGCGCCGGCGGGCGGCTGCTCGGCCTCGTCTCGGCCACGGACATTCTCCACGCCTTCCCCTCCAACGTGAACCCATTTGCGGTAGAAGCCCCCGAGGCGGGGTCAACGCCGGTGACCACGGGCGAGATCATGAATCGTCATCCGCAAACCACCGCCCCGGACCTGCCGATCGAGGAAGCCGCGTCCCTGATGTATCACCGAAAAGTCAGCACGCTGCCGGTCGTACTGGGCGAAAAAATGGTCGGCATCATCACGGAATCGGACATCTTCCGCGCGATGGTCAGCCTCCTCTCCCTGCCCGGGCGCGGCGCGCGTATCACCTTCGACATGTCAAAAGGCGAGGATGTCTTCGGGTTGGTCGCCCAGGTGGCCCAACGACACCGTGCGCAGGTGGTGAGCTTGATTTCCGCAACGCAGGACAACCGGCCGGTCTGCGTGGTGCGCATCGCGGGGGAGACCGTGGACGCGATGCTCGATGACCTGTGGGCCTCCGGCCATCTCGTCTTGAACGTATTACGCTTTCCTCTTCAACCGGAAGTTTAGGGACACCCGCGCCCGTTCCGCCGCCGTAAATGTGTTTGACCCCTCCCCGGCCCGGTTTAATTTGAAGGCATGGAACATTCCGCTGGCTTCCTCGCCGTGGTCAATGAGGCGAAGCACCGCATCACCGAAATCAGCGTGGCCGAAGCCCGCGCCCGGCTGGCTATAAACCCCACGGCGGTGCTGCTGGACGTGCGCGAAGATCACGAGTGGAACGCCGGCCATGCCGCGGAAGCCGTCCACCTCGGCAAAGGCATTCTGGAGCGCGACCTCGAAAAACTATATCCGGACAAAGGCGGCGAGTTCATCATGTATTGCGGCGGCGGCTTTCGTTCGGCACTCACCTGCGATGCGGCGCAGAAACTGGGCTACCGGAATGTCGCCTCGCTGATCGGCGGCTACAAGCTGCTCGTGGCGGCGGAGTGGCCGCTGGCCAAACCCTAAGCCAAATCGGTTTTGGGATTCCCTGCCCCCCCGCGGTGATTCCAAGATGGTAAACCACGCGCCCAACGGGTATTTTATCCCCATGACGGCACTGGAACACGACATTCTCAAACAGTTGATCGAACTGGAAGCCACGGTGAAAGCCATGCCCGCAGCCAATCCGAAACCAAGTCTCCTCCCGCGCTTCCAAAAGATCGAGGCACTCGCCGACCAGTTACCCCGGGGTACCGCCCCGGACCTGCTGCACTACCTGCAGAGGAAAAGCTACGAAAAGGCGCGGCAGTGGTTGGAAGGTCGCTTTGCCGAAATCCAGAAAGGCGGCTGCCTGCGCTGACGAGCGCGGCGCTTCCCTTCGCGCCGTCCCAGCCGCTTGTGCGCCCCACCGTTCCCGCTGTCACTTTGTAACTTTATTGCATGTTCGACGATACCATTGCCGCCATCGCCACGCCGCTCGGCGAGGGCGGGCTGGCGGTCATCCGGATTTCCGGGGCGCAGGCGCTCGCCGTGGCGGACAAGACGTTTGTTCCCATAGGCAAGAATTCGACCAAACCCAGCGCGGCGACCAGTCACACGATTCATTACGGCCGCATGGTTCGCGCGGGTCAGACGGTGGATGAAGTCCTCTGCGCCGTGCTGCGCGCCCCGCGCACTTACACCCGTGAAGACGTGGTGGAAATCACCTGCCACGGCGGCATTCTCGCCACCAAGACCGTCCTTGATACCGTGCTGGAAAACGGGGCACGCCTGGCCTTGCCCGGGGAATTTACCCAGCGCGCCTTCCTCAACGGGCGTCTCGACCTGACGCAGGCGGAGGCCGTGGCCGACTTGATTCACTCGCGGACTGACCTCGCGTTGCGCGCGGCAAATGAACAACTCGCCGGCAAACTCTCCGCGCGCATCAATCAACTGCGCGACGACCTGATGCACACGCTCGCGCACATTGAGGCCCACCTGGATTTTCCCGAGGAGGACATCGCACCCAACACCCGCACCCAATTGGAACTGCAACTCGTGGGCGGCCTCGCCTTCATGGAGGAGCTACTCCGCACAGCAAGGGAAGGCCAGATCTTGCGCCGCGGCATCCGGGCGGCCATTGTGGGCCGCCCCAACGCCGGCAAATCCAGCCTGCTGAATCAACTTCTCGGCCACGACCGGGCGATCGTTTCGCACATAGCCGGGACCACCCGCGACACCATTGAAGAAACCGCCAACGTGCGCGGCATTCCGGTGGTGTTCATCGACACCGCCGGCTTGCGGGAAGCCCAAAACGAAATCGAGCGCGAAGGCATCCGCCGCAGTCGCGAATCCCTCGCCCGCGCCGAATTGATTCTGCATGTCCTCGATGCCGCCGAGCCGCTCACGCCCGCGGACGAAGTTCTCCTCGCCGAGTTCGCGGGCAAGCCGCGGATTTTGGTACGCAATAAAGCCGACCTGCCGATTCAATTAAATGCCCTCGCCCGGACACGACACGCACCCGTCGTAGATGTTTCCTGCACCACCGGCCACGGCCTGGAAGCGCTCAAGGACGCCATCAAAGCCCTCGTCTGGTCCGGAGCGATCACCAACGAAATGGCACAGGTCACGATCAATTCACGGCATCAGGATGCCCTGCGCCGCGCCCGCGAAAGCACGTCGCTGGCGCTGGAGAACTTGCGGGCGGATGCGTCTCTCGAGTTTGTCGCGCTGGACCTACGCCTTGCCGCCAATGCGGTGGGTGAGATTGTCGGCAAAACCACCACGGAATACTTGCTGGATACCATCTTCCGCCAGTTCTGTCTGGGAAAATAATCCGCGCCGGGTTTGGGCTGGCGCGAGCATCGCGGGCTGGGTGTCTGGATCGCCAATGACCAAATCACCTTGTATGGGACTGGCATTGGGGCTGCTAATTCGACCAGCGAAGCCGGCGGCGGCGAGGAGCATTCGACGATACAGAAACTCCTCCCGCAAGCAACGCTCGCCACACTGGCCCTCAAGCATGACGTACCATCAACACCCCCGAAATAACCCAATTGCAACGCCACCTTTGCCCGTCCTCAAGTTTGTCCTGCTTCTGGTCATCCTGATCTCCGACCCGGGGAGTTCGGCCCAGGCGCAAACCCAGTACACCAGCGACGGCACCCCCACGGCCCTGGAGGAAGAAATCCGGTGGCGGGTGAACCGGGGACGGTTTGATAGCGCCCGCGAGAACCAATTGCGCGGGACCAGTTATAACGACATCCCGGCTTCGACAGGTCCCCTCAGCCCCCACCAAAGCCTTGCGACCGCCTGTCGCCGCCACAGCGAGGACATGGCCAAGCAGAACCTCTTCCAGCATGCGACCGTACCGGGGAGCGCCTATTACAACCCGGTCACCCAGCCCAATCCATGGGATCGCATGGTAGCCGAAGGCTATGCCTGGAGCAGTGCCGGAGAAAACATCGCGGCCGGCTATGGCGGGGCCGAAACCGCTTACGTGGGCTGGTGGAACAGCACGGGCCACCGCGTCAACATGTATGGCAGTGGCCTGCGCGAAATTGGCAACGGCTACTTCTATTGGGCGAGTTCGAGCTACGGCCGGTATTACACCATGGATCTGGGCAGCGAAAGCAGCAGCTGCTTTTTCACTGACACTGTCTTTTGCGACCGCAACGGGAACGGGGTTTATGACGCGGGGGAAGGCGTTTCGGGCGTCGCCATCTGGCTCAAGATCGGCGCGACAACCCACAACTATTATGACGTCTCCGGAGGCGTGGGTAGTTTCGCCATTCCAATCCAGAGTATTGCGGCGGCCGCCAGCGTCACCGTGTTGCTGTCCAACACAACGGTGGCCAGCCTCACCGTCAGCATCCCGACGAACTATCTCAACCTGCAGAACGTGATTTTGGCCGCCGGCCAAGTCCAGGACTACGGAACGTTCACGAAACCCTCGGGCAAGAACAACGTGGGTTTCCGAAATGTCGCACCGGCCAGCCCGCCGATGGTGCTGCCCCCTCTCCAGATTTCATTCGCGGGCCCGGACGTCCTACTGCGCTGGCCATCCCAAACCAGCGCGAGCTATCAACCCCAGTGGACCTCTAATTTTCAGACCTGGAATAATCTGACCCCGACTGCTCTGGCCGGAACCGGCAGCAACCTCACCTACCTGGATGCCACGCCCTCGGCGCCCGCCCGGTTCTATCGCTTGCGAATCACCCAGCCCTGAACGAAGGACTCGGCGGTAACGCGCAACGCCCGATTTCACGCAGCAGCAGGACACCACGGTATTCAACCCGGGCTTCATGATCGGCGCATTGACTGGCAAGGTTGGCAGACGCCAAAATTGCATAGCTGAATGCTGGCCGTAAAGACAGCGCACCCACGCCCGCGCGCATAGCGCGTCCTCCCCGGTCAGCAACTCCGCACCCGTCAGCTTTGGAACACGTCATTGCACACAGGCTGCCAACGGTGGATGAGATCCTGCTCCTGCGAACAGCGCGCCCCCTGGCCCGCGTTACAATAATGGGCATGGAGGTGCGTCGCCCCATTCGTAATGGCATCCTGAAGGGTCACATGTCCCTCCAGCCGTTGATGCAGGTCCCGCGTTTGGGCAATGTAGATCGGCGACCAATCACCATCCGACAACTGCTTGGCATAAAGGTAAACCCCGGGCAGCGGACGAAAGGTGGCATCCAGCGGATAGATCGTGAAGGGATACTCCTTGCCGGACTGCCCGGGCCAATTGTAGGTGGAGGAAGGTGCGCGATCCGGATTGGCGTGGCGACTGAATAAATGCTTTATCAAGTTCACCCTGATAAAACTAGACCACCGACTCCGGGCTTTGTCAAACGGGCGGAGAGCGACTGCCGGATTCAGAATGAGTTCCGCGGAAGCGAAGCTTGGCCCAGTCTGCAGCGATCCGACTGATGGAGGATGCCGTCGAGCAGGGAGGTCATTTCCTCCGCGCGGTGGATAGCTTCGTCGCAGGATGCCGGGAATTCGCCCAAGGCAAGTTCCGGCCGAGGCGTGGCGCATTTCCAACAGGAATCGAACTGGGCCTCCACCGACTGGCCGCAGACGTGGCAGGTCCAACTGGAGTCGGTTTGGATCGCCGGCATGCACCAGGTGCGATACAGTTCATGCGCCGGCCCAAAGTCCTCATCGCGCTCGACCCAGAGTTCGGCGTTAAACGGAGTGGTACCTAGTATTACTCTGTTAAGTAAAATCTTGTATTTTTTGGGATTGTACGCGAGTCTTCGCTTCCATGGAATGGAACGAGCAACTCTGGCGGCAAAGTCAGGAATATCTTTCACCGTTTATGATTCCG
>JADLHS010000606.1 GCA_020848635.1 Limisphaerales bacterium | reverse complement strand
GCAATTTCACTGCCGGCGGCAACGCCCCGCCCTCGTGTAAATACTTGTGAACCGCATCGCGCCCGGTGAACACAACGCCGGAGATCAAGACCTCGTCACCGACTTTGAGCGCGCGGATCTTTTCTTCGGTAAAGGGGAAGCTCAACTTTGTCATGGCGGTATTTCAATCCAAGCCAGCCCAAAAGTCCAGCGAACTGAAACCGTAAGGAACCACAGCCGTCGCCGGCTGGCTCGGGCTTACTCCCAGACTCCGAGTTGGATGAGTTCTTGAGTCGCCGTTTTCGTCCAGTCGGCCCGATTGGCTTTGGGGCTGGCGGGGCTGGGATGCAGGATCTGGCCGACGCGGATCTTCTGGTTGACCGCAACCAGTTCGGCTCGTTCACGGGCAAAGCCGCCGATTCCGATCAACCATTCCGGTTGGAGAATCCGCAGCACCTCGCGCAGATGTTCGTCGCAAACCTGGAACAATCGTTCGCGTTCGGCCATGGGCAGTTTGTTGGGGGTTTGATTCCGCCCGCTCGCTTGCAGAAAAGCCAGCGGACAATAATTCACCACAAAATGCTGGGTGAAAAACGTTTCAGGTGAACCAAAACGATCCGCGCACAGCTTCCAGAAACGACGACCACTGACTTCGGAGCGTGGACAATCAAAACCGAGGATTGGTCGCTTGGGATGAGCCTTGGCCAGTGGCGCGATGGCCGCATGAATGCCCATCCAATCGCGGACGGCAGCGATTTCGCCGAAGGGAATCCCGGTTTGGGCCATGCCGAACGGACCCGGATTCATGCCGAGAAATACGACGCGCTTCCGGCGGCCACCGAAACGGCGCAGGTATTCCTCATGGGCCTTCCAAGCGTAGGTGAGCGGATTGTAAGTGTGCGTGACCGGCAGCCGGAACGGCAACCGTTCGACGCGGTTTGAAAGCGCTCGGGCGGCGGCGATGAGTTGACTACTGGTGGCGGATGCGGTCGGTTTCAAGGCGCGGTCACGATATTTCATTGCGCTCAAAACGCAACGCTTTGCGGCCGGCCAGCCGGCGGGCCGGCATCGCAGAGCAGCGGGCTGGGGCACGGACCAACCAGTCGCGAGTGAAATCACCCCCATCGGGTTTGCTGGCTTGGGCCGCCGTTTCCCGGCTCCCCGGCGGCAACCACGAGTACGACAACCGGTCCACATGGTTGACTCGACCTCGCTGTCTTGTCACCCTGCGATTATGACCTATTTCAATAGCCGACCTTGCTACGGAAGTATTCGGCGGGCCCTCATGTTGGTGGCTCTGACCTTTGGCTTGCCGACCGCGAAAGCCGACTGGCCGGACTTCCGCGGGCCGTGGGGCAATGGCCATGTCTCCGCCCCGGGCGACACCAAGCCGATTGGCCTCCCGCTTCAATGGAGCGAGACGAATAATATCAAATGGAAAACCGAAATCCCGTTTCGTGGCTGGTCCACGCCGGTGATCCTCGGAAGCCAGGTCTGGCTGACGACCGCGACGGAAGCGGGCAATGATTATTTCGCCCTCTGCCTAGACAAAGAGAACGGCAAGATACTCTTCAACGAAAAGGTGTTTCACACCGACAATCCCGAACCGCTTGGCAATGGGGCCTCCATGAACTCGTACGCCACCCCTTCGCCCGTGATCGAGCCGGGGCGGGTGTATGTCCACTTTGGCAGCGCCGGCACGGCCTGTCTGGATACCACGACGGGCAAGGTCATTTGGAAACGGAGTGATCTGCCCTGCCGCCATTACCGCGGCCCCTCCGCGTCGCCGGTGTTGTTCGAGAACCTGTTGATCCTGACCTTCGATGGCGCGGACCTGCAATATACCGCCGGGCTCGACAAGCAGACCGGCACGACGGTCTGGAAGACGAACCGATCCGTCGCGTGGAACGATGAGTCAGTGCCGGGCCCGATGGCGCGGGATGGCGACTTGCGCAAATCCCACGGCACGCCGCTGATCGCGACCGTCGTCGGAAAACCACAGTTGCTCAGCGTAGGCGCCAAGGCGGCGTATGGTTACGACCCTCATACTGGCAACGAACTATGGCGGGTGGAATACAATGATTGGTCGAGCGCCCCCCGGCCGCTCTTCGCCAGCGGTCTTGCCTACATTGTCACTGGGCTGGTGAAGAAGGAACTCTGGGCGATCAAGCCCGACGGGCGCGGCAACATCACCGACACGCATGTCGCGTGGAAGCTCAGCACCCATATCGGAAAGTACGCATCACCACTGCTCGTGGATGGCCTGATCTACACGCCCGCAGAGGAAAGCTTCGTCACCTGCGTTGAAGCCGCCACAGGACAGGTTGTGTGGACCGAACGCATCGGCGGCAAATACGCGGCCTCGCCGATCTATGCCGATGGCCGGCTGTATTTCTTCAGCCAGGATGGCACAACCACGGTGCTCAAACCCGGCCGCACGCTGGACGTGCTCGCGACGAACAAGCTGGAGGCTGGCTTCATGGCTTGTCCGGCGGCGGACGGCAAAGCGTTCTTCCTGCGCACCAAGACACATCTCTACCGGGTGGAAATCACGACAACTGAAGGCAAATGAGCCAACGGTACAGGAGCGCCGCAGTCGCCGTCGAGTTGTAGAACGCCACCCGCAAAATGATGAAGCCCCGTCAGGGACGGCATATGCGGTGAGGCGAGGCTTCCGACGAGCCGGCTCGCG
>JADLHS010000701.1 GCA_020848635.1 Limisphaerales bacterium | reverse complement strand
TGAAGCCCGAAGAAGGGCTTGAAGTCATTGCCACCGGCCGGCTGACCACCTTTCCCGGCCAGTCGAAGTATCAGTTGATCGTCGAGGATATCGTGCCGGCGGGCGCGGGCGCCCTGATGATGATGCTGGAAAAGCTGAAAGCCCGGCTTCAGGCCGAGGGGCTTTTCGCGCCGGAACGCAAGAAACCGATCCCCTGGCTGCCCGAGGTGATCGGCGTCGTCACCTCGCCCTCGGGCGCGGTGATCCGCGACATCCTGCACCGGCTGCGCGACCGGTTCCCGCGCCGGGTGGTGATCTGGCCGGTGGCGGTGCAGGGCGAGAAATGCGCGCCCGAGGTTGCCGCCGCCATCCGGGGGTTCAACGCGCTGGCGCCGGGCGGGCCGGTGCCGCGCCCCGATCTGATCATCGTTGCGCGGGGGGGGGGGTCGATCGAGGATCTGTGGGGCTTCAACGAGGAAATCGTGGTCCGGGCGGCTGCGGAAAGCGCCATCCCGCTGATTTCCGCCGTGGGACACGAAACCGATACGACGCTCATCGACTTCGCCGCCGACCGGCGGGCGCCGACGCCAACGGCGGCAGCGGAAATGGCGGTGCCGGTCAGGATGGAGCTGCTGGCATGGGTGGCCGAGCAGGAGGCGCGGCTGGTGCGTGCCAGCCGCCAGCACCTTGACCAGTGGGCACAGCGGCTGGCCGATCTGGGCCGGGGGCTGGGCCGGCCAGAGGCGCTGACCGGGCCGTCCCGGCAAAGGCTCGACCTCTGGGCCGACCGGCTGCCGGGGGCGCTTCGGGCGGCGGCGACTCGCCAGCGCTCGGTCTTCAACGCGATCGCCGGGCGGGTGAACGCGGGTCTTCTGACCCGGTTTCTGGAAGTCGAGAGGCAACGCCTGACCGACCGTGCCGCCCGTCTTGGCCCGGCCTTTGCCCGCATCCTGCGCGATGGCCAGCGCGACCGGCAAAAGGCCCGCGACGATCTGGCAACCATCGGCGAGCGGATGGAAAGGGCGCTGGCCCTGCGCTTGGCGGCCCTGTCGGACCGGCTTTCCGCCCTCGACCGCATGCGCCAGACACTTGGCTATCGCGAGACACTGAAGCGTGGCTATGCGGTCGTGCGCGGCGATGGCCAGGTGGTGACCCGTCAGGCAGAAGCCGTGCAGGCGGCGTCGCTGGAGATCGAATTTGCCGATGGCCGGCTTGCCGCCAGCCCCGGCGGGCGGCCTTCAGGCCGGTCGCGCAAGGAGGGCGGGCCGGATCAGGGATCGCTCTTCTGAGGCTCGGCCACCGCTATCCGGCCTCGTGCGGGCCGTAGCGGGTCCGGCACCGCCAGCGCCGCGCGTCATGCCCTGCCACGCGCTTTTTCCAGTGCCATTACCCGGCGGTCCATCATCCGGTGCCAGACCGGCGGCACCAGCGCCACCGTCGCCATCACCGGCAGGGATGCGGGCAGAAGTGGCGTGCGGCCGTCTGGCGACAGGACCAGCCTGTCGAACGGGCGGGCGGGATGCAGGTGATGGTCGGCATGGCGCGGCGCGTTCAGCATCATCAGGCCTGAAAAGAGATCCGGCGCATCCCAGCTGTGTTCGGGTCCGAAGGGCTCATATTCGTCCATCGCGACCTTGCGCCGGACCAGACCGTAATGCTGCACATAGTCCGACAGCAGCAGCTGAATATGGGTGTGCGCGCACAAAAGCACATAGGCCACGAACCCGCCCGGACCGAACAGGAAACCCGCCAGCAGCAGAAAGACTGCCGCCCCGGCCAGGTAGACGGTATAGGGATGCAGGTCCGTCCCCTTGCGCGCCCGACCTTCGCGCAGGCTGTTCTCCATCTCGTAGCCGGCCATGAACTCGCCCGGCCAGGCGCGGAACAGGAACTGCGGAAAACTCTCGCCGCGCGGGGCGCTGTTGGGGTCGTCCGGCGTGGCTGCGAACCGGTGGTGGACAAGCCGGTGCGCCGAAGTGTGATGGCCGTAGAGAAGCGAGATGTAGATCCACATGCCCAGCCGGAAGGGCAGGCGGGCGCCGCGGTGGATCAGGTCGTGCGCCGTGGCGT
>JADLHS010000605.1 GCA_020848635.1 Limisphaerales bacterium | reverse complement strand
TGGCTTCCGTCACTTTCGCTGGTGATTTTTCCGACTCCTTCGCAAAAGCGAGGAGTCTGTCCCGAAGCAGGCAGGACTCGTAGTAATTGGCAGTGCTTCTGAACGTATGGTAGAACCAGCGCAGGGTTGAGACCTCGGCATCAAACGCGAAGCGGTTTGTCTTTGGTGCAACTGCATTCGCAAGATTGATTTCTTTGACCGACAAGGCGAGGGAATCGGACATTTTCCGGTAGAGCCGGGCGAAGACGGGGACGTCGCCGGTCGGAGGCAGGGCGAAACTGGCACCGCCGAACATCTTGAATTCATCTGGAAGTTGAGCGGTCGGGTCTGCACACATCGGATGAGCCGGACCCAAGTAATATACGCCGCTAAAATACGGGCCGAGTTCGGGCGAGTAGTCCATGGCCTGAGAGGCATACCGCCACGCGTTTCTGAGATGCGGACCTGCCGCTCGGCCAGCGATGCGATTGGCGAATTGTTGCAGGAATTTTTCCGAGTCCGGTGCCGGTTGCCACCAAAAATAACTGAACGCTTCCGCCGTGCTGGCGCCAAAAAATGGAATAAACCAAGGAAAGACCCAAGCGCCATCGGCGTCACAGGAGGTCATCGCATTCGCCCGTTTTACCCAGCGATCCATGCTGGGCAGACCGGGCAATCTTGAAGCCTCGAAGGCCAGTTCGGGTTCGCTCTTGAAATGAATTGCGATGCCTTGGTCGTGACAGGCTTTGAGTTGCTGTTGGGCCAGTTTGCCAGGACCCGGCAGATCAATGCTGTAATCCCAAAGCAATTTGTTCACACCATCGGGTTTGCTGACGGTGTCGTCCTTCACGATATCGGTGAAAAGGGCCACGCCGGGTTTGAGCTTGCGGATAAAGCCCAACTGGCCGGGGTCGCCAATGGACCAGACATAAACGGCTGAATACGGCCAAGCAAAAACCTCTGCGGTTGGATTAATTTGACGGGCAGCATCCGCCATGTAATTGCAGAGGTTCGCCACCACGGCATCATGACCGAGGGCTTCGCAACGCGGACAGGTCGTGTGACCTTTTTCGGCCGCGTACGGCCGCATGAAGCAGTGGTGGAATTCTTCGCCGCCAATGATGACGCCAACGCCCGCCAAGCCAGGCACAGCTTGGAAGATGCCTTTCACCGTTTCAGAAATATACTGGCGGACCAGCGGCGACTCGGTGCAGAGAACATATTTACCGGGATTTTCATACCAAGTGCGGTCATCGTACATGAGCGCTCCGCGAATACCCGGGTGCGCCTTGAAGGCGGGATGATCCGGCTCGAATATCGGACGCATATTCAACCAAATGTAGGACTTGAGATTATACTTCCGGGCGCCTTCCGCGTAGCGGTTCACGCGGGCAAAGGCTTCCGGATTTCGTAAGGAATTGAGTTCGGGAATGGCGTCACTGGTGGAGAGCGCGTAGATGCTGAAGATCGGATCGGGGATCGGTCGGAAGCTGCCTTTGCTTTCCGCTCCGGACAGGACGACCCCATTGTAACCCATGAAGACCAGGTCGCGATACGAACCCATCCACGGAACTTCGCCAACCCGCAGGGCCACCCGAGGTTGATATCCCTGTGCGCCCAATTCCAAAATCGGCGACTGCCGGAGGCCGATGAGACTCCCGAGTTTTACCACACCGTCGCGCACCCCATCGGCACCTTTGCCCTGAATGAGGATTCTCCGGCGTTCGGTGACGATACGGAAAGCTTCCCGAGCGGAGTTTGTATCCCCGACGCCAGAATCAAGAAGCGTGATGGTGTTCTCCGAGTTCTTCAACAGTGTCTCGCGGGAGCGTTTCTCGATCGAAACCGTCAGCCCCATTCTTTGATTGAGAAAATCCCGAAGATGACCCGCCATCAATTCCGTGAGCGGCTGGGCATCAGACGGCAAACGGATGCGCCAGTTCTTGCCGATCTCCATTTCGCACTTGGCGGGCGCCGCCTGCGGGTCGCGATTGAACCGGGCGAAATAATCCATCGACAGTTGTGAAAACGGGCTGGCCCGGTAAGCCAGGCAGGCCTCTTTGGAGCGAGGGTTGGTGTATTCCTCTTCGGCGAGGCACCTGGCAGTGGCCGCGAACAGCGAGATCAAAACACCGCAGAGCCGGCCGGCGGCTTGAAAGTTAATTAGGTGCATTTGCTTCTGGGCCACGGAAGTTGGGGACGGGATCATTTCGCCCATTCCGGGAAAGCGGTCATCGCGTCCACGAAGTTGTGGAGTTTGTCGGTGTGCGCGTCTTCCTGCCAGCCTCCGCGACGTTTGCCTTTCCAGACCGCTTCCGAGGGGCAGCCATCGAAATCAATCGAGTAGAGTGCGTAGTTCATCGCTTGCCACGCCAGCCCCTTGAACTCGTCGGAGCCGGTCGCTCGGGCATACATTGCCAGCCCGGCGCCATAGGTGGACACCGCTCCGCCCCATGGTTTGGTGTCCACATCCTGCTCGCCGCACACCAACACCCCGCTCCAAATACTGGTGAAGTTCTTGTTCACAAAGGTGATTAGTACGCGGGCGTCTTGCTGCCAGTCCGGGTCGAGCGAGTCTTGCTCCTCGCAGAGGTAACGAACCGTGTTCATCGCCGCCCAGGAGTTGCGATTGGTCGTCACGTCATAATCTTCAAAGAATTGAGCCCACAACCGCCCATCCTTGGCGGCATTCGGGATTTGATAATTCTTGATCCACGCCCAAAGTTTTTCCCGTGGGGACCGGAACTCGCGATACCCCAAATCGGCAAGTTCATTGAACAGGCGATGGGTGAACGATTGGTTGCTGCCCACGTCCCCGCGCCCCTCGCCCGTCCGATAGTCAGCGCGGAACGGCCAGGGCGACTTCTGGTCCGCGCCTTCGACCATGTTCGTCACGAGCACGCGTGCAGTGTGCAAAGCTTGGTTCAAGTACCGCTCGTCTTTCGTCTCCTTGTAAAGCAGCACCAGCGCATAAGCGGCAATCCCGCCCTTGTCGGGCTGAATCTCATCGTGTTGGTCCGCCTGGGAACCGCAATCCGGCGGCTGCGGGAATTTGAGGCGAATGCCGGTCGAGCGGGGAAAGCGGGGATACTTGCCTTCGTCGGGAGTGAGGGCTTCCTTCACGAGATAATCGCCCATCGCCCGCGCGATCGTGATCAGTTCTGGATTCGTCCGTCCGGTCCAGGCGTGATACTTGAGATAGGAGATGATGCCCATCCCGTTTTGCGTTGCGGGAATGAAATCCGGCCGATCCAACCGCGGTTGATAGTCGTCCCGCATGAAAGTCATCACCACAAAGTTGGGATAGCCGTTTGTGACCGGACATTTGAGATACCAGTTCACCTCGCGTTCGAGCGCGTCGTGCCAGGAAGTCCACGGCATCAAATTGCCGCGTTGATCATAAACCGCAGGATGATTGCCGAGGGTTTGCGCGCCGGCTGAAAGGGTCAGCAGCGAGCCGACATAAATAGCCAGCGACATCCTGATCGCTTCAAGGGAGGTAAACCGCTTTTGCTTCATATAGTGCTGCTGGTCGAGTTCTTCAATCGGAGCGTCCGGGAAGCCCGTGTTTGAGCAGGTATTCGCAATTGACGACTTTCTCGACCAAATCCAAAGGCAAATAGTGATATTGGTTTGAAGCCTCGAAACCGATGCGGGAATCTGCCTTGGTGAGCTGGTAGAGCCGCTGGGCCAGTTTGATCTCCTCGGCGGCTACGGACTTCATGATGCGGATATTGTTTTGCCGGTGTTCGGCTCCAAGTGCGGGGTCAAGGAGCGCGTTGCGAGCTTTGGTGAACTGCACCTGATTGGCCACGCTCTTGAAATGGAGGTATGCCGCCTCGGCGAGGCCAAAGTCAGTCTTGGCATTGGCGGTCTGAACTTTGGTCCTGGTCTTGCCAATGGCGCTTTTGAACGCGGCCAATCCCGGCTGCCAACCCGTCGCCATGCTTTCAAACTGGGACGCGAAAACGTCCACGGGATAAATGGTCACCCAAGTTTTGAGATCGTCATAAGCGTAGCCGACCATCGTGGCAGAGTAGCCAGTGGGCACAGGGTAAAGCAAATTGGCCGGGCCCAACTGAACGGGGCAAAAATAAAGCGTCGTGGGATTGAAGGGATATGCTGTAAAGACCTCGCTGAATTTGGACCAGGCCTCGAGAATGTCCGGGGCCGCTTCGACGCCGTAACATTCCGTGGCCACTTGCGCCAGCGCTGCGCTGACCGTTGGTGGGGGCTTCTGGCTGAAGAGTTTGACCAGTTTCAAATTGGGCGACGGACAGCCTCCGAGCGACCAGCTCAGCATCAGGGCATTGACGTTTTCACGGGTCAGGTTCTCGCAATGCTGGGCGACGAGATTCATCACGGGAAGATACGGCAGCGTGGAAAGCTCCCAGGTGGTATTGACCTGCACTTTGGCGGAAGTCTTCAGACCGTATTTCCGAGCCAAGGACCAGCGATACTGAGCGCGTTCGCTAGGACCTACCGCTGACAGCGAGTATTCATTCACCCTGCTGGCCACGCCGCCGCGAACGATGGGTTTGTCCCATTCACTGACGGTCATCAGATAAGCGTTCCGGGGCAGTTCGCGCATAATCGGCTCAATCCATTCATCCGGCCAGATCCAGTCCCAGATGATGACTTTGGCGTCGGGATTGCCGCGCCAAACACCCGTGGCCATGGTGTTATTGATTTCCGCAATTACTTCCGGGCCGGTGCGCTTGGAGCAACGCGGACAGTTGCTGGCATCGTTGGCGACGCAATCACTGTAACAACTGGTGGGGTTCTCACATTTGCTGATCGTGAAGACCCCGCCCAACCCGGGAACTTCCTTGAACACGTAGGCCAGCGAATCCGCTACCCATTCCCGGACTTCTGGCGTGCTCGTACACATCATGTTGAAGCCTCGCAAGGTCAGACCTTTCAAATGCTCGCGATTCTTGAAGAACTCCGGCGGCATGGACCGCGGTTCGCTGATGTAGAGGTAAAGTTTGATGCCCTGACGATTGGCCCGTTCCACCAGCTTGCGCAGATTCTTGATGCGCGTTTCGTAGCCATTGCCAAACTCCGGAAAGTTCTTTGTCGGTGGCGAAATCTGACGCAACAAGGCCTGCATCCAAATCCCATTCACGCCGGAGGCGGATAATTTTTGGAGCAAGCCGTCGGGGAACGGGTCGAGATCTGGGTTGGAAAGCGGATCGCCATAGAGCGCAAAGTAGGAATAAAGAAATCGCAGCTGATCCTCTGGGCCGCCGCCCGAAGCTGAGGGCTTCGGGGTTTTCTCGCGTTGCGACAAAGATCGGACGAAATCAAATCTCGGCTGGCCGGGGTGATTCAACTCGTTGCCAAAATGAGCGGTCACCACGGACTTGATTTCTGCACAGCGCTTTTTCGTCGCCGCATCGGGTTCCACATACTGGATGGGTTCGCAAACCGGTTTGAAGTTGCCGAGCTTGATGAACAGGAAGTCATCCTCGTTGAGATGGAAATCCAGCGTCTTGATGTCCCAATCGAGCAACGTCAGCAATTGCTCGTACGGAAGCAGATGCCAGTTGTGGCGAATGATCGTGACATAGCCGCGGTCTTTGAATTCAGCCACCCGCCCAACGTATTCCGGCAGGCCCATGGACAAGCCGAGTTGTCGAATATTTCGAGGCGTGGTGCCGACGGTTTTGGCCATGCGTTCAAGCGTGACGGACTCCCAGTTGCGCCAGACAAAGGCATGCAGCCGGCTGGGAAAATGATTGTCCTCGATGGCGAGTTGCGGTTTGCCATCGGGAAAAACGTCAACGCAAGTGATGTGGTCGGGCTGCTTCGGGGCAGCGTCTGGTTTCTTGGTATCCGCCAGAACTTTGCCGTCAAAGAACAGCAACACGGCGAGGGATCGAACGA
>JADLHS010000604.1 GCA_020848635.1 Limisphaerales bacterium | reverse complement strand
TGGAATCCTGCCCAGTCATCAAGCCACGTCATCGGCAGTGTGTGAACAGGAAACAGTGCGTATCTCGAAAGGAGCAGGTAGAAACTCCAGAAAAAGGCGCTCACAACGAGCGTGACACCCAGTTTCGATGGCCACAGGATCGCAATGCGTTGCCAAAAAGGAATGCTTAGATCAGCGGATGATTCGCCCGGCATATTGATTTTCGACACGTTCCTTGGTCTTACGCGGGCCGCGCCACATTTTGAGATAGGACCAAAACAGGAAGCCCCGCTTCTGAGTTTGCGCCGCTTCACCGAGAGTGGGCAGATGAATCCAAGGCACGGTGGGATGTTCATGATGGACCAGGTGCCAATTGTGATTCAGCCAGAGCCGATCAATCGGCTCCCACAAACGAAGATTCCGTGCTCCCCGGGTGACATGTCGTTCGGTTCCGTAATGGTGGACGTATTGCATGGCCGACCAACTTAGCCCGAAGCCGAAATACATGACCGCGTAATTCAACAAAGGAATATTGAGACCCCAAACTAACAGCGTATGCAGGGCGATCGCCGCCAGGCACTCCAATTGAATCAAGCGGCGATAGTTCGGGTTGAGCGATTCCATGAACGCGTGCGAGGGGCGGTCGAAGTTCCAGTATTTCTTGTTAGCGGCGAACGGAAGAAACAAAAACACCACGTTGCTCAAGACGACGACAATCCAATAACACCCTGTTAAAATCCCATAGAGCACCAGACTCCGCCACAGACGATGGTCGCCCTCAAAGTAGAAGTCAAAGGCCTCGTCGTCCGATCGATTGCGAAAGTGATGGCCCAGATGTCCCTGACGGATCAGATGAAATGGAGCGGGAAAAAACAAAGACATGAAAGCGCCCGCAAGATCGTTCCAGCGGCGATTCACAAACAGCATCGCGTGCTCCGCTTCGTGAATGATCGAATAAACCGAATTCATCACGATGCCGAACACAATTGCCAGCCCAGCCAACCACCAACCGTTCCTGACGTGCGCCGCCGCGTAACAACAAGCGCCAATGGCGAGGAGTTGACCGAGAATGATGCCCAAATTGAGCCCGCTGGGAATTTCCGCGCCACGAGCGGGGGGCTTCTCAACTGCAAAAGCTTCTGGCGATTTTGGCCGCACGGATAAAGAGTAAAGCAAGACCATCGGGCGGGATATTGAAAATTACCGTCGAAGCATTGGAATTATCAACGGGTTCCGCCCGCTATTCAGCTTGAAGCGTCATGGCATTCGCCATACATGTTGGATCACAAATGCAGTCCTTGCCACAACCCACGCTGAAGATCGCGCTCGTTTCGCCGAAGGGGCCGCTGTATCGGCACCGCGGCGGCATTTGGAGAAAGTCACTGCGTTACCAACCGCTGACGCTGACCACGCTGGCCGCGCTGATTCCTTCCGAAATCCCTGCGGACTTGCAGTTGTTCGACGAGGGCATCTCTGATGTCCCGTTGGATCTGGAGGCGGACCTCGTGGGCATCACTGTGATCACCGGCACGGCAATGCGTGCCTATGAACTGGCCGATCATTTTCGCAAGCGAGGCATCACGGTAGTGCTGGGCGGACCGCATGTGACGCTCATCCCGGACGATGCCACCCCGCACGCGGATGCTGTGGTTGTCGGCTACGCCGAGGATTCCTGGCCGCAACTGCTCCGCGATTTTGCCTGCGAACAATTGCGACCGCGTTACGATCAGGCCCCCAATCTCAGCTTGGCGGATCGGCCATTTGCCCGGCGTGACTTGCTGCCGGGTAACCGCTATCTGACAAATAATGTTTTTGAAGCGACGCGTGGCTGTATTCACAATTGCGATTTCTGTGTCGTGCCCACGGCGTGGGGGCGCAAACCCTATCAGAAACCTGTAGAGCAAGTCGTCGCCGATATCCGGCAGCACGGTGCGCGAAAACTGATCTTTGTTGACCTCAACATCATCGCCGACCGCGATTATGCGGTTCTGCTATTCACCGCTCTGATTCCGTTGAAACTCCAGTGGTATGGCCTGGCGACGGTGCTGTTGGCTGACGATGCGGAGTTGTTGAAACTTGCCGAGCGGAGCGGCTGCAAGGGCTTGTTGATGGGCATGGAATCCATCTCCCCGCAAAATCTTCGCCAAAGCCACAAAGGCTTCAACACCCGCGATAAGTTTGCGCGCGTGGTGCAGCGCCTCCACGACCACGGGATTGCTCTGCAAGGTTGTTTCGTGTTCGGCCTGGATCACGACGAGCCAGATGTGTTTCTCAAAACGGCTGAATTCGCCGTGCAGGCCCGCATTGACCTGCCCCGTTATGCGATTGTGACCCCGTTCCCGAACACAGCGCTTTACAAGCGGCTCGCGGCGGAGAATCGCATTCTGACCCAGAACTGGGAGCTTTACGACGGCCAGCACGTTGTTTTTCAGCCGGCCAAGATGAGCATTGAGGAATTGCAGCAGGGTGCAGAATTTGCCTGGAAATATACGTACAGTGTTCGTTCCATAGCGCGCCGGATCCTGCATTCGCCGGCACCGTGGCCGGTGAAGCTGGGCACCAATCTTGGCTACCGATTTTACGCGCACAACTTGAGCCGGTTTTACAACTGTGACTGGATTATCGGGCGTTCCCATTCCCAACAGACAACCCCGCCGATTACGTCAACCGAGC
>JADLHS010000603.1 GCA_020848635.1 Limisphaerales bacterium | reverse complement strand
GACGCATGGCGAACCGATCTCGAAAATCATATGGACTTCGACGGATGGCAATATCTGTCGCGGTCGGCCGGCGGAGACCCGTTGCAAATCGATCGACACAAACCGATGGTCTATTTTGGGTCTTTCCAGGACCTTCTCGGTCGCGATTCGAACGGCAATATCAAACCCCGCAACGAGTGGTTGCATGAGATCAACTGGGATATCGTCGTCTTCGACGAATACCATTTCGGCGCTTGGCGCGAGACTGCAAAGGAGCTGTTCGAGGGCGAAGATGCCGCCGTTGCCAAGAAGGAAGCCAGCCTTGAATACGCCTCCGACCTTGAGGACGTGAACGAGGATTTGGGCGTCCTGTCGGAAAGCGAGACCGAGTTCCTGCCGATCACCACGCGGGCCTATCTCTATCTGTCCGGCACCCCGTTCAAAGCGCTTGCCACTGGCGAGTTCATTGAGGAGCAGATTTTCAACTGGACCTATACCGACGAACAGCGGGCCAAGGCCGAGTTCGCGGCGAAGAATCCGGGCAAGCGCAATCCCTACGGCGCGTTGCCGCAAATGCGGCTGCTGACCTACCAGATGCCCGACGAGCTGTTGGCGATCGCCAGCGCCGGGGAGTTTGATGAGTTCGACCTAAACGCCTTTTTCGCCGCGACCGGGACCGGCGACGCGGCCACGTTCAAATACAAGACCGATGTTCAGAAATGGCTGGACATCATCCGGGGCGGTTATGCGCCGCAGACGGTCGAAAGCCTGAAAACCGGCACCCGCCCGCCTTTCCCCTATTCCGATATTCGGCTGTTGCCCTACCTGCAACACTCGTTCTGGTTCCTGCCCAACGTCTCCGCCTGTCACGCTATGGCGAATTTGCTAGCGGAAAAGCACAATGTATTCTGGCACGACTACACCGTGATCGTGTCGGCAGGTGCCACGGCGGGCATCGGCCTGGACGCCTTGCCGCCCGTCCGGCAGGCGGTCGGCAGCGGCTTCGACACCAAGACCATCACCCTGTCATGCGGCAAGCTGACCACCGGCGTTACCGTGGCGCAATGGTCGTCCATCCTGATGCTGCGCAATCTCAAATCGCCGGAAACCTACTTTCAGGCGGCGTTCCGGGTGCAATCGCCGTGGTCGATCAAGAACCCGAACGGTGACAATCCGAACGAGGAAGAAATCCTCAAACCCGTCTGTTTCGTGTTCGACTTCGCGCCCACGCGGGCTTTGCGGCAGTTGTCCGAATACGGCATCGGCCTGTCGCCCGGCGAGGCGAACCCCGAAAACGCCGTGCGCGAGCTTGTTTCGTTTCTGCCCGTCCTCGCCTACGATGGCGCAAACATGACGCAGATCGACGCGGGCGGGATCTTGGACATTGCGATGGCCGGAACATCGGCGACGCTGCTGGCCCGCAAATGGGAATCCGCGCTGCTGGTCAACGTGGACAACGACACCCTGCGCCGCGTCCTCGACAATCCCGAGGCAATGGCGGCGGTGGAGCGCATCGAGGGCTGGCGCGCGTTGGGCGACAACATCATCGAAACCATCATCAACAAGAGCGAAACTGTCAAAGACCTCAAGGACAAGGCCAAAGCCGCCGGCGGCGAATTGTCAGCGAAGGACAAGAAGGAACTGACGGAGGAGGAGAAGGAATACAAATCCAAGCGCAAGCTCGTTCAGGAAAAGCTGATAAAGTTCGCCACCCGGATTCCCGCCTTCATGTATCTGACAGACTTCCGCGAAAACACGCTACAGGACGTCATCACCAAGTTGGAACCGGACCTATTCCATGCCGTCACCGGCCTGACCGTCGCGGATTTCCACCTGCTTGTTCGGCTTAAGGTGTTCAACACCGAGCGGATGAACGAAGCCGTCTTTGCGTTCCGTCGCTATGAAGATGCCTCGCTTCGCTATACGGGCATCGAAAGCCATAAGGGGCTAACCCACTACGGCCTCTATGATACCGTCGTAGCCAAGGAGTAACGGTGAGGGGTAAAGCTATCAGCCGTGGGGGATGCTGATGACTAGGTTGGTCGTGAAGGCCGGGAAGGATGCCACTCTAGAAGAGCGGGAGAAATTCAAGGAACTGGTATTGCGTGATCCGCAGGTGGCTCCCAATGGCCTGTCAGGCCGGATCGCGCAAGCGCATTTGCTGGCCTTCCTCTACAAGGATGGCGAGTTGGTCGCCACCGGAGCGGTCAAGTGCAATCCCGAACATCAGGCCCACCTAGCGGAGGATGCCAGTATCCCACTTCCGCAAGCGGAATATCTGGGTGAAGTAGGATATTTGCATACTGCGGACGGCCACCGGAGGCAGGGCTATGGCGACCGAGTGATGGAAGGTCTTATCCAAGCCAGCGAAGATGCGGGACTGTTTGCAACGATCCAGCTTAAGAACGAACCTTCGCAGCAGTTTCTCGCACGGCATGGATTTATCCGCACCGGGAAGTCGTGGCCGTCAAATCAAGTCGATGATCACGTGAATCTCTACATCCGGCAGGCTCCTGAAGCGGAGATGTGACGGCCTCAATCTCCCGACCTTTTGAGGCAGTATCATAGTGCTACAGCGTAAACGTAGTGATCATCACTATCGGTCGCGGCCCGCCAACGCAGCGATTTTTTAAATAAAATCAATACGCCTTGCTGCCCGTTGCTCGAGAGAGCATCGGCGTGGTACACATTTTTGGTACACCCTCCTATGCAGGGTGCGATCGAACCGAACAGGTACGCCCCGAAAGAGTGGGCGGCCAATCGGGGTTCGCCGCAATGAGCGGATGCCGAACCCCGTATCTCCAGCTTCGTGGCGGCACGTACTT
>JADLHS010000602.1 GCA_020848635.1 Limisphaerales bacterium | reverse complement strand
AGCGCGGCGATTTCGTCGGCGGGCGTGTTGAAGGGCAGGATCGTGGAGTACACATTGCATTCCCGGATGCGCCGGGCGATTACCTGCGTGTACTGCGAGCCAAAATCAAGGATGACAATTTGTTCAATCATGAGTTCGTGGATTTCGCCTTCCGGCGAAGGTCATTTGATACGGGATGCGGGTGGCGGGAAGCAAGTTTGTTGCGTCGCCGTTGCGGGAAATCTAGCCCTTCGGCTCTACAATTTTCTTCATCACCTGCGCCGCAGCGGCAAACCCGAATGCTCCGGTCACAAAAGCTGCCGTGCCGTAGCCGGTGCGGCAGTCGAGACGCAGTCGTGCGCTGGGCTCGCGCTGTGTGCAAATAGTGCCGTCGCTGGCCGGGAACACCTGCGGCTCCGGGGAATACACACAGTTTACACCGAAATCCTGCTTCAGGTCGCGCGGGAAGCCGTGTTCGATGCGCAGAATTTGTCGGACATACGACAGCAAGCCGTCGTGCGACGCACGAGCGAGGTCCGCCACGCGGATGGCCGTGGGATCCCGGCGCCCGCCCGCACCGCCAACGGTGACAATGGGGATTTTTCGTTCGAAGCATCGGGCAATCAGCAGTGCCTTCATTGCCTTGGTGTCAATGGCATCGAGGACGCAATCGTATTTCGGCGCGAGAAGTTGTTCCGCCGTGGTCGCTGTGAACAGCATGTGCCGGGCGTGAACGATACCGTCGGGGTGGATGAGTTGCACCCGCGCGGCCATGGCTTCGACCTTGGGCTTGCCGAATTCGCCGGTTACCGCGTGGAGTTGGCGGTTGACATTGCTGATGCAAACGTCGTCCAAGTCCACCAGCGTCAGTGCGCCGATGCCGGAGCGGGCCAGCGCCTCAACGGCCCAAGAGCCAACTCCCCCGATGCCGACGATACAGACGTGGGCGTGGCGTAACCGCCCCTGACCGGCGGTGCCGAACAGCCGGCGGATCCCACCAAAGCGCGCATCGTAGTTTTTCATCCACCAGCGAGATACGCAGCGCGGCGGGAATTCTCAAGCCAATCTGCCCTTGGATTTTCCACTTCAGTGTCTCGGGGGGGAGGCTAACCAAAGGGCGATACAACTTGGCTCGAATTATCCTGTGCCCGCCAACGTCAGTAAATCGGTGCGCATTTTGACTGGACTTGACGGGCGCGAACCGGTCATTTTGGGTGCAGGCGCTAAATTAGCGCGGACAAAGAAATAACCTGATGAAACTGTTTTCTTCTAATAATCGTTCGGCCCTCCTCGGCGTCATCGCCTTTTGCGGCGCTACACTGGGGCACGCGGGGTTTGTGTACGAAACCGAAAAAGAGTTCCTCACCACCGGCGACTTCAATGGCGACGCCAAGCTGGACATTGCCATCGTGGATAAAGCCACCGGTCGCGTGCGTCTGGGCTATCGGATCTCGGAGGATTTTTTCAGCACGACGGACTGGCGGTCGGGGGGATTGAAGGACGCGACCGGCGTGGCGGTTGGCCGGTTGATGGATGAGAAGCGCGATTCCTTCGCCTTGGTAGCGAGGGACTTTAACCAGCTATCGGTGTTCGATGCGCCGAGCACGAGCGTGCCCACCGACCCAATCAATATTCCCGGCACGGCACTGGGGCCGAGCGCGGTGGCCATCGTGGACGTGGGCGGCACGGGGAACACGCCGTTGGCGGATCTCTACGTGGCGAGCGCGGACAACGACAATCCGGCGAATCGCGTTACGCTCTTTCGCAACGACGGCAAGACTTTCGCGCAACTTGCCGAAGTTCCGGCCTCCGGTGCTGAGACGCACGCAAATCGCGTCGCGCTCAAGAGTGGCGGGCCGGAATACGTCGTGACCCTTTCCAGCGGAGAGTCCGGGAACCGCCTGCGCGCGGAGCGGCTGGACAGCGGCAAACCCGAGGAAGTGCTGAACCTGGGTGATCTGCCGGCGGGCGTGGATTACGTGGCGGGTAACTTTCGCGGCACGCCGCTGAAGGATTTTGTGTTCTACACGAGCGGGGCGAGCGAGTTGCAAGTCAGCTCGGTGGAGGAGACGGGCGCGGGCAAGTTCAAAGCTTCGCCAATCAAGACGTTGAGCCTGACGCGACCCATCAAGCAACTCGTGACCGTGGAGGGGGAAAAGAAAAGCCGCCTGCTGGCAATTTTTGGCACGAACGAACCGGCTGAGTTGCTGGATTTCGATGCGGTGAACACACCGGTGCTGGTGCAGCAGCTCTGGGGTTCGACCAACAAATGCCTGAGCGCGGCGGTGGCGTTGCCGGATACGTTGGTATTGCTCTCCTGGGTTTATTCACCTGTCATCGTGGGAAGTCGTTTCGTGACGCACTATCAGATTTATTCGCTTAAGGACGGGAGTTTCGCGCCGGGCGCCTTTGGGGCGCTGGCTTCACTCGATGACCGCGATGATTCAACGGTGCCGGTCATTGCCGAACGCATTGTGACCAGGAGCCCGGAAAAAACCGAAGCTGACATGAAGCCCTACACTAACGCAATTCCGGGCACGCCGGTGACCTATGAGATGGTGCCGATTCCGGCGGGCGAATATAAGATGGGCAGTCCTGATGGCGAGAAAGGGCACAAGCCCGACGAAAGCCCCGTGCATGGCGTGAAGCTTTCACCCTTTTGGATGGGGCGATTTGAAGTTACCTGGGATCAATATCTCCTGTTCATGTATCCCGATGACGAGAAAAACCTGCGCGAAAAAAACGAGCATGATGCCACGGTGGACGCCATCTCCGATGCCGTCACGCGTCCTTCCAAGCCTTATGTGGACATGAGTTTTGGCATGGGCAAGAGCGGCTTCCCCGCCATCTCCATGACCCAACATGCGGCGAACAAGTTCTGTCACTGGTTGAGCGCCAAGACCGGACACTTTTACCGGCTGCCAACGGAGGCTGAATGGGAATACGCCTGCCGCGCCGGCACCACCACCGCATACTCCTTCGGGGATGACCCCGAAAAACTCCCCGAATTCGGTTGGTTCTTCGACAATAGCAATTCCAAGTACCAAAAAGTCGGGAAGAAGAAACCGAATCCGTGGGGATTGTACGACATGCATGGTAACGTGACCGAGTGGGTGCTGGATCAATTTGACCCGGATTACTACAAGGCCTGCGCCGACAAAGGCGTGGTTACGAACCCATGGAACAAGGCGACGAAACCGTATCCCCATTCCGCGCGCGGCGGTTCATGGGACGATGATCCGCCGGCTTTGCGCAGCGCCAACCGGCTCGGCTCGGAGCGTTCCTGGAAGCGGACCGACCCGCAACTGCCCAAGGGCAAATGGTATTTCACGGACGCCCAGTTCATCGGTTTCCGCATCGTGCGCCCGCTCGCGGTGCCGTCACCGGAGGAAATGCAGAAATACTGGATCAGCGGCGTGGAAAAAGAATAAATTATATTGAATCGCGGCCCGTGACCGGCAAAGCTTTCGTTCAGCCAAAAAAACAAAAAAGAAATTATGACCAACCAAAAACAAAACTCTTCCGCGCCGGTATCCCGCCGGCAATTTTTGAAACATTCCTCCCTCGCGGCGGTTTCCGCGGCGGCGGTCACCAGTTTCCCGGCCATCTTGAACGCCCAAACCAAACCCGCGCTCAACGCCGTTATCATCGGCATGGGTGGTCGCGGTACGGGTGCGGGCGACAACTTCCTCGAAGCCGCCAAAATCGCGGGGGTGGAAGCCAAGATTGTTGCCGTGGCGGATATTTTCCCCGAGCCGACCAACAAGGCGAAGGAAGCGTTCGGCGTGCCCAGCGAAAAATGCTTCAGCGGTTTTGACGCTTACCTGAAGGCGCTCGATGTGCCGGGTGTGAACTACGCCATTCTCGCCACGCCCCCGGGCTTTCGCCCGGCGCACTTCACGGCCGCCATTGCTGCGGGCAAGCATGTCTTCTGTGAAAAGCCGGTGGCCGTGGACGGTCCCGGCTGTCGGATCATGTATGCCGCCGGGGAAGCGGCCAAGAAGAAGGGCCTGAAAGTCGTCGCCGGTACGCAACGCCGTCATCACGCAGGTTATATCGAAACCATCAAGCGCATTCAGGATGGCGCGATTGGCGATGTGACCGCGCTCCGCGCCTACTGGGTCAACGGTGGCCCGATCTGGCATCGCGGGATGGTGGGCAACACGGATTTGGAACGGCAGATTCGCAATTGGTATCATTACATCTGGCTGTGCGCCGATCATCACGTCGAGCAGCATGTTCACAACATTGACGTCTGCAACTGGGTTATGGGTGCGCATCCCGTCAAGGCTTGGGGCATGGGCGACCGGCAGATGCTCGGCGACAAGCCCGGCGAAATCTGGGACAACTTCGCTGTCCAATACGACTACGCCAACGGCGTCGCCATGCACAGCTACTCGGGCCAGATTAAGCGTGATTTCTCGTCCGTGAGCGAAGCCGTTGTCGGCGGTAAAGGCACGTCAAACCCGGCGGGTAGCATCAAACCCACCGGTGGCGAGGCCTGGCGTTATCGCGGGAAAGCCACTCCGGAATATGTTCAGGAACATGTGGACCTTATTAACGCAATCGTTGGGGACAAGGAGTTGAACGAAGTTGAACAGGTTACCAATAGCACGCTCACCGCA
Source organism: Limisphaerales bacterium (assembly GCA_020848635.1). Classification (GTDB taxonomy): domain Bacteria; phylum Verrucomicrobiota; class Verrucomicrobiia; order Limisphaerales; family JADLHS01; genus JADLHS01. Next base: position 14,048 of record JADLHS010000602.1, on the reverse strand, counting down.
ATCATGGGCCGGGAAGCTGCTTACAGCGGCGGCGTGGTGGAGTGGGACGATATGTTGAACTCGAAATACGCCTACGGCCCGGAACTAGTTTACACGGACCCGTCTAAAATGACGTGGGGCGCGTTCCGCACCTTGAAATCGCCGTTGCCCGGCAGCCACGATATCTTCAAGGATGGGGCCGTTTTGCCGACGGTCTGAACGGGGCGCGGGCCTGCCTGCCCCTCATGCCAAAGTTCAAAAGCGTGGACAAGGTTGTCCGCGCTTTTTTACTTTACGCGCGCGTGTTTTTGGGACACACCCAGCGGCGCAGATTTAACCCACCATGAACATCCCAAAATCATTTATTGCGCCAGGGTTGGTTTCGCTCGCGGCCGTCCTGCTGTTTGCCGGCTGCGTCTCGTCGCCCCGCCTCGGCGCTTTCACGCCGCGCAGGGGCGATGAAATTGTGGTGGCCGGCCATTACATTCACACCCGGACGCCCGTGGTTTTGTGGACCGACCCCGGCGGATACGATGCGTATCGGGTGGAAAGACGCTTCGCGCCTTTTGAACTCTCGGATTGGAATAATACCCAGCAAGAAGTCAAAGAGCTCACAACTCCGAATCGCTACAACCTCCGCCGGGCGGGCCTAGCCACCAACGAAATTGAGCGCGTCCGCGGTGGCGGTTGGGATTTGCCCACCCTTCAGCGCGTTGTGGACCAGTTCGTCCTCCACTACGATGTTTGTGGTACGAGCCGGCAGTGCTTCAATGTGCTCCACGATCATCGCGGGCTGAGTGTTCACTTCATGCTCGACCTCGATGGCACGATTTACCAGACGCTCGACCTGAAAGAGCGGGCGTGGCATGCCACCACCTCCAACCACCGCTCCATCGGCATCGAGATTGCCAACATGGGCGCTTATCGGTCGGCGGGAGACAAAACCCTGGCCCGTTGGTATGCGCCAGATCCAGATGGGCGGACTCGTATTACCATCCCCGAGCGCCTCGGTGACGGCGGTATTCGCACGCCGAATTTTGTCGGCCGGCCCGCCCGCAATGAACCCGTCTGGGGCGAAATTCAAGGTGAAGTCCTTGTGCAATATGATTATACGCCGGAGCAATACCGCGCCCTCGCTCATCTCACCGCCGCTCTGTGCAAGGTGTTTCCCAAAATCCAGTGCGACTTTCCCCGCGGCCAAGACGGCCAGATCATTCCCCGCCAACTTGCCGATGCGGAATTGGACAATTACGGCGGGGTTCTGGGGCATTACCATATCCAAAAAAACAAGACGGATCCCGGCCCGGCGCTCAATTGGGATTACCTCATTGATTTCGCGCGCCAGCTCATGGGCGAACCATCGCCTGCGGTTTTTCGTACGCCCGGTCTCGGTCACGCCCGGCAACGGCTCTGACCGGCATGCTTCCAGTGTGGCACGGCGCTCGGTCGGCGGGGTATTTTTTCCTGAAGCACGCAGTCCCTCACCTCGCTGAATATCCCCGAAAAACGGCTTGCGCCGCCTCGCCGCGTTGTTAAAGTGTCCTTCGCTTTTCGCCCGAAAATCCGGGCGGTTTCTATATTTAACCAAATCATCATTTACTACGTGTGAAAGTTTTCAGCGGAACGGCCAACCTGCCCCTGGCTAATGCCATTTGCGATTACATTGGCATCAAACTCGGCAAGTGTAGCATTCGTCCGTTTCCGGATGGTGAGACTTTCGTCAAGATCGAGGAGAACGTTCGCGGGGAGGACGTATTCATCGTGCAGCCCACATCGCCGCCGACGAATCATCATCTGATGGAATTGTTCATCATGATGGATGCACTCCGGCGGTCGAGCGCAGCGCGTATCACGGCGGTTATGCCCTTTTACGGTTATGCCCGTCAGGACCGCAAAGACCAACCGCGCGTGCCGATTACCGCCAAACTCGTCGCCAATTTGATCGTGGCTGCCGGCGCCAATCGGCTCCTCACGATGGATTTGCACGCACAACAGATTCAAGGATTCTTCGACATTCCGGTGGATCATCTGTATGCCGCCCCGGTGATGTATGATTATTTGCAGAAGAAGAAATTGACCGATCTCGTCGTTGTTAGCCCTGACGTGGGTGGGTTAAAGATGGCCTACGCCTATTCGCAAACTTTGGAAGGCGGGTTGGCCATCATCGCCAAACGCCGCAAGAGCGCTTCGGAAGTTGAGTCGATGGCAATTATTGGCGAGGTGCGAGGGAAGAATGTTCTGCTCGTGGATGACTTGACCGAGACGGCGGGTACCCTGACCAAGGGGGCGGAGTTGCTGAAGAAGAAGGGCGCCAAACGGATTGTGGCGTGCGTTTCACATGCCATCCTCAATGACACTGGGATTGAACGATTGCGAAAATCGGTGATTGACGAGCTAATTACAACTGATACCGTCCTGCGCCCTGCGATTCGAGGTGTAAAGATAACCACGTTGTCGGGTGCGGGTTTGCTGGGCGAAGCCATCAAACGAATTCATAACAATTCGTCTGTTACTTCGCTGTTTGAATCAAAGGGCGGGCGCACCAGTTAGTGCGGTTGCCAGTAATTTTTATTTGCCATGAAATCTGTATTATTAAACGCGTTTGGCCGCTCCCAAATCGGGCGCGGTGAAGTCAAGAAGCTGCGCACCGCCGGGCGCGTTCCTGCCACTATTTATGGTCGGCAAACCAAGCCTCTGAATCTGGAGTTGGTGGGTAAGGAACTCGAAGACCTCATTCACCATTCCCATTCGGAGAACATTCTCGTGGACCTCGCCGTGGATCAGGCCAAACACCTCGCCCTCGTGCAGGAGGTTCAGCATCACCCGCTCAGTGGCAAGGTGCTGCATGTGGATTTTCACGAGGTTTCCCCTACTGAAAAAGTTACCATCATGGTGCCGGTCGAAAGCATCGGCGAAGCCGCGGGCGTCAAGACCGGTGGTGGCGTTCTGGAACATGTGCTGCACAAAATCAAGGTGCGGGCGTTGCCGGGTGATTTACCCGAGCAAATAGTCGTTGACGTGAGTGCGCTGGAGGTGGGCAAGTCCATTCATCTTGGCGATTTGAAAGCGCCCGTGGGGGTGGAAATTCTCGGCGATAAAAAGGTGACGGTCATCTCCGTCGCCATGCCGAAGACCGAAGCCGAAGTCGCAGCGGAAACGGCCGAAGGGGCCGCTCCGGTCGCGGGTGATGTGGAAATGACCAAAGAGAAGAAGGAAGAAGGCACCGCGGGTGCCGCGCCGGCCAAGGCGGGCGACAAAGCCGCACCCGCAAAAGCCGACGCGAAAGCGGCCCCGGCGGGCGACAAAAAAGCCGCGGCTCCGGTCGAGAAGAAGAAATAGTTTCAACGGCGATTCCATCCGGCTGGAATCGTCGCCCTCCCCCCGCGCATGGAAGATTGGCGTCTCATCGTGGGCTTGGGGAATCCAGGCGTGGAGTACGCGCACACGCGTCACAACGCGGGATTCATGCTCACGGACTTGTTGGTTCGGCGCTGGGGGGTGGAATGGAGCGCGGGGAAAAAGTTTCAGTCGCGCATGGCAAAGGGCGAACGCGAAGGCCGCTGGGTGGTTTTTTGCAAGCCGCAGACATTCATGAACCTGAGCGGCGAGGCGGTTCAGGCGCTGGTCGGTTTTTATCGGCTACCGCCGGCGAGGTTAATCGTGGCGGTGGACGATGCGGATCTCCCGCTGGGGGAAATCCGGCTGCGACCGGGCGGCAGCAGTGGTGGACATCACGGATTGGCGTCCATTGAACAGCATTTGGGTTCGCGCGATTTTGCCCGGTTGCGGATCGGAATTGGGCGCAAAGACGGCAAACGCGAGATCACGGGCCATGTGCTGGGGCGGATAAGTCCCGAGGAAATGACGGTAATGGAAAGAGTTTTGGCGCGGGCGGCGGACCAGGTTGAGTGCTGGCTGGCGCAGGGCCTGCAGAAAGCAATGAGTCAATTCAACGGCGTCCTCAGTGACACCGAAAACGAAGGAAAGAAGCAGTGAAACGATACGAAGGTTTGTTCATTTTGAACTCGGCGGCGAAGGAAGATGGGATCAAGGATACCCTCGATAAGATCTCCGCCGACATCACCGCCGCCGGTGGCAAAGTCGAAACGGTTCAGAAGATGGACCGGAAAGCGTATGCCCGTGTGGCGGACAAGAAGCACACCGCGGGCTTTTACGCGAACGTGATTTTCACCAGCGCGCCTGCGGCGATCGCGGCCTTGCGCAGCAAGTTTGCGCTGAACGAGGAGGTGTTCCGCGTTATCTTCACCAGCTCGCCCGAACCCAAACCCGCGAAGTAGAACCCGCAGCCACCGAAGGCTCCATGGCCAGTTTTAACAAAGTCATTCTCGCCGGCAACCTCACCCGGGATCCGGAATTGCGCTACACGCCCAAAGGCACGGCGGTCGCGAAGATCGGCCTGGCCGTCAACCGGACTTGGACGGGGGAAGATGGCGTGAAAAAGGAAGAGGTCAATTTCATTGACGTTGAAGCCTGGGGACGCCAGGGGGAAGTCATCGCCCAGTATATGAAGAAAGGCCGCCCATTGCTGGTCGAAGGCCGCCTTAAGCTCGATTCCTGGGAGGACAAGAATACCAAACAGAAAGTCAGCAAACTCAAGGTGGTTCTCGAAAGTTTTTCGTTTATCGATTCCAATCGTGGCGACGGCGGTGTTCCTGAAGCCCCCGGCGCACCACGCCCCCCTCGTCCGGCGACTGCCGCACCGGCGGCGGAACCCATCGAAGGCGATGGCCCGCCCGAGAGTGACGACGTCCCGTTCTGACGCATTCCGCGAGTTCGCCTTGACCACCAGAAAATTTCCAAGATTAACAATTTTATGAAGACCGAAGTCATCCTTACCCACAACATCGTCGGCCTCGGCGGTGAATCCGATCAAGTCAAAGTCGCCGCCGGTTACGCGCGCAATTACCTTTTCCCGCAAGGCCTCGCCATCCCGGTGACACAGGGCAACAAGCGCCGCCTCGAAGCTCTGCGCACGCGCCGTGCCGAGCGGGAAGCTCACGAGTTCAACACCATGACCGAACTCGCCAAGGGGCTGGCCAAGCTGGTATGCGTCATCAAGGTCAAAGCGGGTGAAGATGGCAAGATGTTCGGCGCCGTTACGGCTGGGATGATTGCCGACGAACTGAAGCACCAGTTCGACGTGTCCCTCGACAAGAAGAAGATACACCTCGAACACCCCATTAAGACGCTGGGTGAACACGAAATCGATCTGCACCTGCAGGCCGAAGTCAAAGGCACGCTCAAAGTCCGCGTTGAAAGCACAACGCCTGCGCCAGTTGTCGAAGCTGCTCCGGCCGACAAACCCGATGCACGGACGGAGAAGCGTGGTCGTCGTCCCGAAAAGGTCGAAGCTGCTCCGGTCGCTGAGAAGCCCCGTACCGCCAAGGGCGAAAAGGCTGCTAAGCCCGCGAAGGCGAAAGTCTCGTAGTCAATCGGACAAAGCATTTCCAAGCCATGACGCGAGTCGTGGCCTTTTTTGCTTTCAACCGAATCCCCCTTGGGCTGGGTGGCTGATCGCCTTGCCTGGCGATACGGTTCGACGTTCAAATCCATGCCGACGCTTGGAATCTGGGTTGCGATTGGTCACCAATCCTTGAACGACCGTTGCCGGTTCTTCGGCTCGCCCTGCGGTTGGAATTGTAGCACCTGTTCGTCTCCCTTCTGCGCGTCGAGTAATTGCTTCGCCTCCTGCGGCGTCATCTGGTGCGCGGTGATCGGTTGTGGCTCGCCCGCTTTCTCTTCCGGCTTCTCTTTGGATTTATTGCCGGACTTGGCCTGTTGTTGGTCTTTCTTCTCTTGTTCCTTCTTGTCCTTGGCTTCCGGCTGTAGCTTCGCTTCGTCTTTCTTTTTCTGATCGTTCTTCGATTCTTGATCCTGCTTCTCGTCCTGCTTTGGTTGGTCTTGCTTCGGATCCTGTTTTTGGTCGTCCTTCTTGTCCTGTTCCTGGTGTTTTTGATCCTGCGGGTTCTGTTGTTGTTGCTGGTTGAGCAACTCATACAACTTCTTGAGTTTCGTGTCTTCGGGGAAAAGTTGGAGGCCGTTGGTAACGGTTGCCAAGGCGGCTGGAATGTTGTTGGACAAATAGTGCTGCGCGCCGCCGTGAAAATATTCATCGGCCGGCTGGGCTAGCATTCCCGGCAACACCAGGAACAGGAGACTAAGGCTGACGAGGATTTGTAATGGCATCAATGTCCTTCAGTTTCTTGGTGAAATCTTCAAACGGTTTGGCGGCAAGGTTGCCCTGCATGATTTGTTCCATGATTTCCAATGCGCGTCGGTAATTTCTTTGCCGCGTGGCCGCATCGGCTTCGGCTTTGGCGCGCTTTGCCAGCTCCCGCATCAGTTTGATTTGTTCCACCGCGCTCTCAACCCACGCCAGATTGAACGTTGCGCTTTGGTCGGCCTTGTCGAGCATAACGGCGTGCTGGTATTGCTTGATGGCCTCCTCCCAGGCCTCCTGCAGTTTGTCCAGATCCTCGGCGGCTTGCCCGAGCCGAAATTGAGTGTTGCCGAGATTGTAATACGCCTTCTGTTGTAGCCGGATGTCCGGCGCGGCCAGTACGGAGTTGAAGTGCTGGAGGGCGGCGGGGTAGTTCGTCGCGCGAAACGCCGCCGTGCCGGCGTTGAAATGCAGGCGCGGATCTTCCGGCTTTTGCGCCTTCGTTTGCTCGGCCAATAGTCGTTCGTACTCGGTTAGCGCATTGGTGTATTGTCCGGCACTATAGTCTTTCATTGCGCTCGCGGGCGAGGCAATTCCGGTGAACGGCAACACTGAAAGGCCTAGCCCCAGTATCATCGCCGCAGTTACGCGTGAAACCGGAGCGTGAGCCGCTTTGTCCTGGGCGGGCGAGTTGGACCGAGGCAACTCCTTGTTACCGGCCTGCTTGTCGCGCTTGCGCTCCGGCATCAGCATCTCGATTAACAAGAATGCCATGGCCAGGCCCAGCGGCCAGTGATAGCGCTCATGCATGCGCTTCACCAACTTTTCCTGCCCCTCGGATTTCGGCAGCGGCGCCAGGCCTTTCTCATACAGTGCGTCAATGGTTTTGGCCCCGCGCATCGGTAGATAGAATCCCCCTTCAGTGGCGCCGGCGATCTGCTGAAGCAAACCCTCGTTCAGCCTCGATTTAACAACGTTGCCTTCCGTATCGCGGATATAATCCGTACGGCCTTTGGCGTCCTTCACCCGCAGCAACTCGCCCTCCGCCGTGCCGATGCCGATGGTGAAAATCTTCATGCCTTCCTTCGCGGCGGCTTGCGCGGCGGAAACCGCATTCTCGTCGTTGTCCTCGCCGTCCGTAAACAGGACCAATACTTTGAAATTGTCACCTTCCTTGAAAGCGGTCAACGCGGTCGTGACCGCCTCCGCGACGGCTGTGCCGCCTTGCGGAATGATGTTCACGTCGAGCGCCTCCACACTTTGCCGGAACGCGTTGTCATCAATCGTCAACGGACATTGCAGGAATGCGCCGCCGGCGAAGGCGACGAGGCCGAGGCGGTCTGATTTCGCCTGCTGCATCAAATCCAATGCGGCAAGCTTGGCGCGGGCGAGGCGGTTAGGCGCGATATCTTCCGCGAGCATGCTCTTGGAAGTGTCAATGGCCACGACGATGTCCAGGCCCTTTTGTTTGGATTCTTCCCAGGTGAAACCCCACTGCGGTCGGGCCAGGGCGATCAGCAGCAACGTGACCGCCGCAGTCAACATCGCGAATCGCACCTTCTGTCGCGTCGGTGATACCCCGGAAGTTAACCCGGGCAACAGCCGCGCCTCGATGAATTGGGTCATCCGCCGCTGCCGATCGCGTCCGGCCCACCAGAAAAACCCGAGCAACAGCGGCGGGACGACGAGCAACAACCAGAGCATATGTCCGTAGGCGAAGTTCATGGCAACCTCCTCAACACCGTTTGCCCAAGCGCAATCTCGACCAGCAACCCGGCGAGGCCGAAGGCCATGAGCCACCCAAACAGCTCCGTGTGCTGCGCAAATTTCTTCACGTCGGCCTCGGTCTTTTCGAGCTTGTCAATTTCGGCGTAAATCTTCTGAAATCGTTCCGCGTTGTCGGCGCGGTAGTATTTGCCGCCCGTAAGGTCGGAGATTTTCGTCAACGTTGCTTCGTCAATGTCCACCGGCACCATCTGATAAACTCGGCGGCCGAACATGTCCTTGGCCGGCATCGGCGCCTGTCCCTGCGTGCCGACGCCGATGGTATAAACTTTCACGTTGAGTGCCTGCGCGGCTTCGGCGGCCGTGAGGGGGGCGACCTTGCCGGCATTGCTTTGTCCGTCTGTCATCAGGATCACGATCTTGCTTTTCGACTTGACCTCGCGCAGCCGGTTCACGGCTGTGCTCAGCGCCGACCCGATCGCGGTTTGGTTTCCATTAATCGAGTTCAAATCTAGCCGCTCCAGATTCTTCAAAAGGAAGTCATGATCCAGCGTCAGCGGTGATGCGATGTACGCCTCGGTACCAAACGCGACCAGTCCGATGCGGTCATTGGGCCGCTCGTCAATGAACCCTTTCAAGACCGCGCGGGCCATTTCCACCCGATTGACCCGCTGTCCGCGAATCTCAAAATCCTCCGCCGCCATGCTGCCAGACAGGTCAAACGCCACTACGATATCCACGCCACTGGCGGTCGTTTTGGTGGAATCGAACTTCGTCAAACGCGGCTGGGCCAGCGCAAGAATGAAGAGCGCCAGCACCAACCAACGGAGCGCGGCCAATAAACCGCCATGACGCGCGCGGCTGACATTCGAAACCGCGCGCAGCAGTTGCAACGATGAATAAACAAACGCGGGCGGTTGGCCGCGTCGTCCCTTTAACCATGCCGCCAACGGCAACAGGAGAAGCAACAGCAGTAGATATGGATGGGCGAAGGTCATTTGCCTGCGGTCTGCAGTATGTGAGGAGCGGAATTTCCTTCCCCGATCCTGGCGGCCGGCGGCGGCTCGGTTTCCTCAACGAGGCGCACCGCCGAGCCATGCAGTTCGCGCAACTCCGGTTCGCCGGGCTCGTATTTGGCGAACTTCACCAGGTCGCAACTTTGCAGGAAATCACTCAGGCTGGCCTTCTGATCGGCTGAAAGGAGATCCGTGCGGCGCAACTCATGCAGGAATTCCTCGGTGGTGCGCTCGGGTGCGTCGAAATTGAATCGCTCTTCGAGGTAGTAGCGGGTGGTATCGGATACGGCGACGACAAAGGGCTTTGGCTGGGTGATGAGCGCGAGTGCCTCCTGCAATTGCTGTTTGGCCCGCAAGTGCGCTGGCACCGGTGGCACGAGTAGAACCTGCGCCCGCCGCTTCTGCCACCAACGCCAGGCCCAAACCGCCAGCGCCAAAACAATCAGGGCGGCGAGCAACCACCAAAGCCACTCCCAGCCACTGGGAATTTCCACTGGCGGTTTGATATCGCGGATGTCATTCGCGTTCGTGGCAACGAGCAAAGCTGTCTGATTCGTGACCATGAGCTATTGGAAACGCCCGCCCTCACCCTGACCCTCACCCCCGGGGAGAGGGAACAGTCTGCGGACACTTTCTGGGCCGTGGATGGCTAGCCGACCAATCCAGCCGCAGCTATTCGTTGGAGACGGCGAATGATTCGCCCTCTCCTGGGGGAGCGGGCTGGGGAGCGGGCGGTTGTGACACATACTTTTCATTAAATGCCTCATCCTCGCAATCTCCGCTTCTCCCGGGTTTCGAAAAACTTCGCCAGCGCCGCTCCATAGGGTTCGTCCGTGCGCAGTTGCATCGCATCAATCCCGGCGGAGCGGAACAACCGTGCGGTGTCCGCCTGGGTCTTGGCTTGGCGATCGGCGAAGGCGCCACGCTTGCGGGCGTCGCCGGTGTTGATTTCCACAACCTCACCCGTCTCCGCATCCTTAAGCACGAGCCGGCCAAGTGCTGGCAGTTCCAACTCAAAACGGTCGGTGATTTGAACGGCCACCACGTCGTGCCGGCGATTGGCCTGCTTGAGCATCGTGAAGGAGGCCTGTACCAGCGATTCGAGCAAACTTACTTGCGGGCGCAGTTTGCGGCTGCGTTCGTTCTGGGTTTCCGCTGGCGAGCCGATGAAATCCGAGATGACCACGGCCACGGCCTTGTGCCGCGTGACGTGCAGGAGAAACTCCAAAGCCACGTTCAAATCGGTGCCGCGCCGCTGCGGCTCGAAGAACAGCACCTCGCGGATGACGCGCAGGACGTGGCTGCGGCCTTTGCGCGGCGGGATGAATTTCTCCACTTCGTCGCTGAAGAGGATGAGGCCGACCTTGTCGTTGTTGCGGATGGCGGAGAAGGCGAGCACGGACGCGATCTCGGCGGCGAGTTCGCGCTTGGACTGGTCGCGCGAGCCGAACCGGCCCGAGCCGCTCACGTCCACGACGAGCATGAGCGTGAGTTCGCGTTCCTCGACGAACTTCTTGATGAACGGATGATTCATCCGCGCGGTGACGTTCCAGTCAATCGCGCGCACGTCGTCGCCGGGCTGGTATTCGCGCACCTCATCGAAGTTCATGCCCTGGCCCTTGAAGACGGAATGGTATTGGCCCGCGAGCGTTTCGGTCACGATGCGGTTCGTGCGCAGCTCGATCTGCCGGATTTTTTTGAGAATCTCGCGCGGAATCATTTTAAGAGAATAGATTTCAATCTCTGACAATCTTTGCTGTGGCTTCAGCTAACAACTCAGCAAATGGCCGATTCTCAATGCGCGCTTCGAAATCCTTAACTAGGCACTCAAGAACATTTTCCTTAAATGCAAAAATCAAATGCTTAAGTTCCCATGGCCAAGGTGGGCTGTCTGGAAATGAAATACGGTTTTGTTCCCTTAGTATTTGTTCCCAGTTACTGTTGATAACTTCAAACACCCCGACGCCTGAAAAACCTTTGCCATAGAGCGGGTGACCTGGAAAAGCTTCGTCGTTTGGATAGCCAAACTTCGATTGCTGACAATGCTTCAATCGCACGAAGGCCCAGCCTATATCGTCATATCTACCTCCTGATTCCTTTGTCTTCGCCACGGCGCCAAAGATAATGAATGCATCGGAGAGTTCAGCTTGGATGAATGTTTCACCAGACCCAGAAACTGATGGCACGCAACCAATGTCGATTGGTTTTGCGTAAGCTTCGCCTTTAACTGCTGCAAGCTTTCGCTCAAGTTCGTGCTGTTCGTCAAAGACGGAAGAAATCGCTTCAAGGCTTCCACTGCCTTTTCCAAACATAGATTGAAGGCGTGCCTTGATTTGAACCAGTTGGCTTTCCAGCTCTTTGATGTTTGCTGTGCTCATTCTTCAATTGAACCAAAACCTTACGGCACGGGCAGTTCATCAAAGATTTTCTGGATGACCGTTTCGCTGGTTTTTTCCTCGGCCTCAGCTTCGTAGGTGGGGCTGGTTTGCTGGGAGGCGTTCGGTAAAACACGCGCTTGCGGCAGAGCATGGCTGGTGCAATCCTCCATGGCATGTCGAACGAACAATTGCTCGCGCGCATCACGACAGACCCGAACATCTGCCACGGCAAGCCGTGCATTCGTGGGCTGCGTTATCCGGTGGACTTGCTGTTGGATCTGTTGAGCGGCGACATGACGCAGGAGCAAATCCTCGCCGACTATCCCGATCTCGAAGCGGCTGATCTGCGCGCTGCCATCGCTTACGGCGCGCGATTGAGCCGCGTGAAGAGCATTGAACCGCTGGCGGCATGAAATTCCTCGTGGACGCGCAACTGCCGCGCCGCCTCGCGCTGGAACTCGCGGCTGCCGGGCATGATGCGGTTCACACGCTTGATTTACCCGCAGCAAACCGCGCGCAGGACGCAGACATTGCGACATTGGCGACCCGAGAGAGTCGTGTTGTCGTGACCAAGGATAATGATTTCGTGGTTTCATTTCATTTGCGGCGCACACCGCCAAAGCTGCTTTTGATTTCAACGGGCAACATTTCGAACAACGACCTCTCCAAACTTCTCGCAGCAAATCTGCCGGCCTTGGAAAAGGCCTTTGGCAAACATGACTTTGTTGAGTTGAGCGCGACGACCATAATCATTCATTCGTAGTTTGGTTACTGTTCACGGCACGGGCAGTTCATCAAAGATTTTCTGGATGACCGTTTCGCTGGTTTTTTCCTCGGCCTCGGCTTCGTAGGTGATGGCCACGCGGTGGCGCAGCACGTCCATGCCGATGCTCTTCACGTCCTGCGGCGTGACGTAGCCGCGGCCTTTCAGGAACGCGTAGGCCTTGGCCGCCAGCGTCAGCGCGATGGTCGCGCGCGGCGATGCGCCGAGCTGGATGAAATCCTTCACCGCGATCTTGTAATGATCCGGGTCGCGCGTGGCGCAAACGAGGTCCACGATGTAATCCTTCACCTTGTCGTCCACGTAAATGTCGTTGATGACTTCGCGGGCTTTGAGGATTTGCTGCGGCGTGACGACGGCGCTGCACGTGGGCGTGCCGCTCGTTTTCGCCATCACTTCGAGAATCTGCCGCTCCTCGGCGCGCGTCGGGTAGCCGATCTTGAGCTTGAGCATGAAGCGATCAACCTGCGCTTCGGGCAGCGGATACGTGCCTTCTTGTTCGATGGGATTTTGCGTGGCGAGCACGAGGACTGGTTCGTCGAGCTTGTAGGTTTGGTCGCCGATGGTGACCTGTTTTTCCTGCATGGCTTCGAGCAACGCACTCTGCACCTTGGCGGGCGCACGGTTGATTTCATCGGCGAGGACGAGGTTGGCGAAGACCGGACCCTTGCGCGTGCTGAAGCCGCCGGACTGCGGATTGTAAATCTGCGTGCCGATGACGTCGGCGGGCAACATGTCCGGCGTGAATTGCAGGCGCGAGAATTTCACGCTGATGCATGCGGCCATGGATTTCACGGCAAGCGTCTTGGCCAAACCGGGGACACCCTCCAGGAGGACGTGGCCGTTGGCGAGCAACCCGATGACGAGCCGCTCGGTGAGGTAGTGCTGGCCGACGACGACTTTGCCGAGTTCTGTAAAGAGCGGGTGCGTAAAGGCGCTCGCTTCCTTGACCGCTTCGTTGATGGCGTTGATTCCAGTGTTCATGTTCTGTTTTGCGATTCTACGGAGAGAATGACAGGGAATCCAGCCGGAGTGTTCAAACGGAAGGATTTAACCATGGATGAAGACAGATAGGGAAGGTTTGACGCGAATTAACGCTAATTGTCCCTAATTCAAAAGCCTGGTTTCTATTCGCGAAAATTGGCGGAATTCGCGTAAAAGATTTTCCTGCGGCGCTGGGTGAGGGCAAGGCGGCTTGCGAAACATGGGTGCATCAAAATTCTTTCAAAAAACTTGTTGCAGGGGAGGGATTGTTTGCTACTCTCTGCGCCCCGTTTCCCTTCGAGGGAGAGGGTTTAACCGTTAGTCAAAATAGACAATTGTTCTTTAATATGGCAGGACAACGCATTCGTATTCGTCTCAAGGCCTATGACAATCGCGTCATAGATCAGTCGGCGCGCGAGATCGCCGATACCGTCAAACGCACGGGCGCCCGCGTCGCAGGCCCGATTCCGCTCCCCACCCGCACCGAACGTTTCACCGTGTTGCGTTCGCCGCACGCCGACAAAAAGTCGCAGGAAACTTTCGAGCAACGCACTCACAAGCGGCTCATTGATATCATTGATCCGACCGCCAAGACGGTGGACGAGTTGAAGAAACTCAACCTCCCCGCCGGCGTGGACATCACCATCAAGATCTGAACCCTTAACGATTTCACGCTATGCCACTCGGACTTATTGGAAAAAAACTCGGTCACACCCGCGTCTATGATGCGAATGGTGTGCTGCACCCGGTCACGGTTGTTCTTGCCGGACCTAATCGCGTGCTTCAGGTCAAGACGCAGGCCAGCAAAGACGGCTACAATGCCGTTCAGCTCGGCTTCGATGACCAGAAGGAACAGCGCCTCACCAAACCGTTGCTTGGTCACATCAAGAAGCACAACGGGGTTGCCGTGAAGCGCATCAAGGAATTCCGCAATTTCTCAAAGGAAGTCAAACCCGGCGAAACCATTGGCGCGACGTTGTTCGCTCCCGGTGATTACGTGGATT
>JADLHS010000601.1 GCA_020848635.1 Limisphaerales bacterium | reverse complement strand
CAGCCTGCGTGCAAGCCAGCAACGGCGAGCCGACTTCGCCGCAGACTTCTTGAATTGCCGCCCTACGGGTTTAATTGGCTGTCGAGCTCGTAGTACAAGCGCCAGTAAATTTCCAGGCGATTCGTCTCTGCCATTAGCAGACTGAACGTTCGCAGTGAATTGGGCATTAGCGCGCTGTTGAATGTTTCCTCACCAGGATTTTGCGGTATAAAGAACCGGATGCGATCGTAGCCCGGATAATTGTGATAAGGTTCAGTTTTCTGAATCAAGTTGTCGTAGTGGTCGAAGTTCCCAGGTTCACTCATGGCAACATGACAAGTCCGGCAACTTGGAGCGTAGAACTCTTTGTAAAAGGCGATCGCGTTGGTGGATTTCCCCGTGTAACTGGGTGGAACATAGTTTTTGTCGAGAATACCCGTTCCGCCCTGATACCATCCCGCGATCAGTTCGCTGACTGCCGGTGTAGGGCCCGCGTCCAGTACATTGATGTTGAGCTGGTGGATGGCGCTTTCCTGCTCGGCTTCGCTCAATCCCACGTTCGTCGAAAACGAAAAATTGCCCGTGTCATAAGGGAGGAAATGGGCACCGATGTCCGGCGAAGGCGTGCCGGTCGTCGGGAACGAGCCCGCATAATGGTCGCCCCCGTGACAGGCGACGCAAGAGCCCGGTACGAATTTCTCCCCTTCACCATCAAGATTGATCGAGGGGAGGAGCCGCCCGTTGGGGCCGAAAATCAGGAAGCGGGTGAAAGGGCGGCCGCCGTTGACTCCTGGCGTCACCGTGTGATCCATGGCCACACACGCCACCAGATTACGACCGTTGACCGCATTGTTGATCGCCTTGTCCACTTCAAACTGGGTGTCGGCGGCGGGCCCGAGAAAATTGCAGACATACGCCGCGACCGCGTTCGAACCGTACGAGATGGAGTGGTGCACGCGGGTCAGGTTCAGGTCCACGCGGTTGATGTAGGTTGCGGCGACGTCGTGTTTGCCGTTACGCGCGTACGGATCCATGCCCGTATGGCGTTTCCAGTCGTCGAATGTGATGCCGCCGATGGGGCGGTCGTTTACCGCATCGTAATCCGTGATCGCAGCAATGGCCTTATAGTACTTCCAGGCGCTCAAGCGCGAATCGATCCCTTTGGCGGTCAGGAAGACATCTTCTGCCCGAGCGTCTTCATGCCGAGGACCGACCGGCGCGGGGGGCGGGAGAAAGATACCGACATTCGTCCCGGATAAAACTGCCGTCATGACGGTGACCACCGGCGGCGTGCTGTCCAGATTCGTCGCGCTCTCGTAAATGGGCGCTACGACCGGCTGCGCCCCTTCGATCTGAAACTGCGTATCTTCGGACAACCCGGCCGGCAACCCGGCCGGGAAATAGAATTTGGCTTTCCCGCTGGAGGTCCGGGCCGGCATCGTGTACGCGCTGGGCAGCCCGTTGGTAGTCAGCAGCCGTCCCACCGCAGTGGAAGTGATTCCGAAGAACTCGTTGTTGACCCCCGGAACGCTGCCATCGCGAAGCCGGACACCGCTTTGGATCTCCGCGGCGGCAGGGGGGCCGTTTTGAGTCGCGGTGAAATGCGACCAGCCTAATCCCGCGAACGAATTGTCCGTGAGCGTGAACTTGTGGTCTGCCGTCCCGACGCCGTTGCAGTTGGTCTGCACCAGCAACGGGCCGTCATACAAACCGCAGGGGAAAACCCAGTCGCCCGCCGGCACGTTGAACAGCGTCACAAAACCCCGCGAATCCATCGCCGCAGTCGCCGTGGGATTGTTGCCGTTGGTGTCGGTCAGATAAACGCTCGGCAGAAACGGGCCGCCCCCATCATCGCCGACCATGGCGTAAACTGAATTGCCTTGCGGCGGATTGCTCGGCGGGGGCTGCACGGCTCGGGGGGTCGTCACGATTGCCGGCGTCCCGATCAGGTCCGTGATCACCGCCACGCGGCGCTGGGTATAAGCGCCTTTGCCATTGGAGATCATCACATAGGCGAAATGCAAACCGCCGCCCGAGGCCATCGTCCACGTCGTCGTCGGGGCATCCTGATTCACGATCTGGCCGTCGGTGGCGCGCCATTGATAGTGCAGAACGCCGTTCAGCGGATTGGTCGCCTGGACACTGACCTGCACCACCGGGCCGAAGGTGTCGTTGAGGCCGGGGTCGGCGCCGGTGCGCTCGCCGCGCAAAGCGTAAAACTGTGGCACCCCTGCGATCGAACTCGTGACGACATTTTGTCCCCCGATAATGGCTGCCGCGGCGGCCACAGGATTCCAAGCCACGGACGGGGTTAGGTTGGTGGCTGTTTGCAGCGTGAAAGCGGAACTGTTTGTCGGCCAAGTTAGGATGACTTTTGTCCCCGCGCGCTGGATCGCCAACAGGGACGGCGGCATCAATTGCGTCGAGAGCGTCAGACCCGCGAGAAAGGCCGAGCCGCCGGGATTACCCTGCGCGAGGCCCTCAAATGTGATCGAGGCGATCGTATCGCCCACGAAGGGAGCGGGCAGCAGCAACTCCTGGCGGTCGAGGCGGGACTGGCTGGACTGCGTGGTCGGCGCGCCATTCAAAAAATAGGTGGGCACGACTAACGCATCGGAGAGAGTGTTGACAAAATTCCGGTTGTCGTGATCGCGGAGGTTGAATCCCTCGGTCAGAAATAACGTCGCCGTCTCGCCGCCCGTACCCGTGACGATGATCCGGCCCTGGTTCTGAAACACTTGTCCCCACGCGGTGTTCACCAGCGCATAGAGGACGGTGGCGTGGGTTCCGGGCGGCACCGCAAACGTGTGGCTAAATGCCCCGGCGCCCCCGGACGGCGTGGCCCCTTGGACGACTCCCGTGGTGGTCGGATTTCCGCCTAATCTCGCGAGGCTGAACGGGACTCCAGCTACGGTGAATTGACTGCCGCCGAACGGATAATTAGTGCCGTTCGGGTAGGTGCGCAGATTCGCGTTGGCTTTGGAGTTGAGGTCAATCTGGGTAAATTGGGCCTGGACTGAAAGCGCACTCAGAGCCAGCAATGGCAGAAGAACGGGCAATAATCCAGAACCGTGAAATGGAGCAAGTCGTTTTAGCACCAGCTTGCTGTATGGCAGTCCTGCTACTGCGTCAATCATCATCTGCTTTAAGGCTCTCGGCGCCTGAAGGAAACAGGTCGTCGCGCCCAAGGCGTGAATCTGCATCGGAACAAATGAGATTGAATGACGCGGGCGGAAGCTCACGCCTCCGCCCGCGTTGATTGCCGCTTTGGCGTCTTTGAACCGTTCATACGGTGGCAGTCCGCTAGTTGCGGACAAAGTCCGCGATCACGGCCGGCACGGTCGTGTCGAAACCCACCGCGTCCAGCATGCCGCCGTCGTTCGGGTCGGCGAGGGTGAAGCCGTTGGAGGTCATGCCCACAACGACCGCCTTTGCGTCGCCGACGAACTCGCTGCGATACTGACGCAGTGCCTGCGCCGGATGGATGTGGCCCGCCCACGTTTCGCTGTCCGTGTAGGTGATGAACGCCGACACGTTCAGCT
>JADLHS010000600.1 GCA_020848635.1 Limisphaerales bacterium | reverse complement strand
ATTCACCACCCAGCTGCATCGCCACCTGCGCGTGGATCCGCTGCGCCAAGGAAACCTTTGCCGTCCGGGGTACGGGCGACCATGTGGGAGACGGAAAGTGCATTGAGTTCTTGTACCTTGTGACCGCGTTGTTCCAGCGCGGTCTGCAGATTTGCCGGCAGCGATTTCTCCACCATCAACTCGCCTGGCGACCATTGATGATGAATACGCGGCGTGGCCATGGCTTCTGCCGGGATCATCCGCAGGTCCAGCATCGCGACGAGTTCCATCAACACCGCTGAAATAATTTTCGGCCCGCCCGCCGCACCAAGGGCAATGATCGGCTGGCCGTTCTTCAGCACAATCGTGGGACTCATGCTAGAGAGTGGACGCTTGCCCGGTGCGACGGCGTTGGCTTCCGCCCCTATCAATCCAAATGCATTCGGCACACCGGGCTGGACGGAGAAATCATCCATCTGGTTGTTCAGCACCACGCCCGTGCCAGGAATCACCACCTTCGATCCGAAACTCGTGTTGATGGTCGCCGTGCAGGCGACCCAGTTGCCTTCGGCGTCAGCCACGGAGAAATGCGTGGTGTGCTTCTTGAATACATCGCGCGCCCAATTTGGCGGCAAGCCGTGGGAAGGAACTTCTAGCGCGCGGCTCAAATCGATTTTCTTCGCGAGTGAGGCCGCGTATTTTTTCGAGATCAAGCCGCGTGGCACATTCGCGTAGTCCGGATCACCCAGCCAATACGCCCGGTCGGCGAAGGCCAGCTTCATTGCCTCGGCGATGAGGTGCAGGCGTGTGACCTCGTCAAGCGACTTGAGATCGAAATGCTCCAGGATGTTCAGCATCTGCACGACATGGACGCCACCGGAGCTGGGCGGCGGGAATGACACGACCTTGTAGCCGCGATACGTCGTCGCAACCGGCTCACGCAACTCGATGTGATAACTGGCGAGGTCCGCCGCGGTCATGATGCCACCGTTGGCGGCCATCCATTCGCCGACCGCCTGCGCAAACGGGCCGCGATAAAACCAGTCACTCCCCTGCCCCGCTATGGCGCGATATGTCGCGGCGAGATCAGATTGCTTGAGTACGCTACCTTGGACCAGCGGCTTGCCGTCCTTGAAAAATACGGCCCGCGCCATGTCAAACTTCGCCATGTCCGCGACCACCGAACTGAGGCGCGCCGCGTAACCCCCGTTGAGCTCGAATCCCTCCTCCGCCAATTTCGCCGCCGGCAGAATCAGCTCGCCGAGCTTCTTCTTTCCGAACTTGCGCACTGCGTAATCAAACGCGGCGAGTTCGCCCGGCACGCCGCTCGCCAGCGCCCCCGTCTGACTGAGTTCGGTATCACCTTTGGCATCGCGCAGGAACATGTCACGGGTCGCTGCCGTGGGGGCCATTTCGCGGCCATCAATTCCCACAAGCCTTCCGTTCGCCAGCCGGATCAACATGAAGCAACCACCGCCAATGCCGGAATTCGCGGTGTCCACGACACCAAGCGTGAGGCCAACAGCGACGGCCGCATCAACCGCATTACCGCCAGATTTCAGGACGTCCACCCCCACCGCCGTCGCGAGTGGATGCCCCGACGCGACCATTCCGTGCTCGGCGCGAGTGGATTCAATATCGGCAACAGATTGGGCGAGCAAACTGAACCCGAGCGCAGCGAGCGCAAGCCCCGATTTGAATGGCAGCCGCCAACGTAAGGAGGCTCTGATCCCTTCCACGCCATGGGGGGGACAACCGAGATGTTGGAGCCTGGTCATCGCAGCTGCGGAGCTGATAGAAAAAACCTCATGGAAACAGACCGCGCACCCGTTTGGCCTCCTGAACGCGTTTGATGCCGACGCACAAGGCCGCCATGCGCATGGAGATTTTCTGTTTGCGACTGTGACTCACAACTTGCGTGAAGGCATTCTCCAGAATGCGGAATAGTTTGTCCGTCACCTCCGTCTCGCCCCAGAAAAAGCTCTGCAGGTCCTGCACCCACTCGAAATACGAAACGACCACGCCCCCGGCGTTACAGAGGATGTCCGGAATCACGAACACGTCACCGCGCTGCTCCAAAATGGCGTCCGCCTCCGGCGTGGTGGGGCCATTCGCGCCTTCCGCGAGGATGCGACATTTGAGGTTGGCGGCGTTGCGGCCGGTGATCTGCCGCTCCATGGCGGCCGGCACCAGGATGTCACACGGCGCCACCAGCAATTGCTCGTTCGTAATCGGTTCGGCTTCCGCAAACCCCGCCACCGTGCGCTGCGCCGCCACATGGGTGTCCAGTTTGCGGAGGTCCAAACCACGGGCATTTTGCACCCCGCCAAACGCGTCGGTAATGGCCACAATCTTCGCGCCATAGCGGGCCAGGGCCAGGGCCGCAACGGAACCGACGTTCCCGTAACCTTGCACCGCCACGGTCGCCTGACCGAGATCAAGACCGATCGTATCACAGGCGCGATTGATCAGGTACGCCACACCACGCCCGGTGGCTTCGCGTCGGCCCTGCGAGCCGCCCAAGCCGATGGGCTTGCCTGTGACAATGCTCGGCACGGTATAGCCCATGTGTACCGAATACGTGTCCATCATCCACGCCATGATCTGTTCATTCGTGCCCATGTCCGGCGCCATGATGTCCACTTGCGGCCCGATGAACGGGATCATTTCCTGTGTATAACGCCGCGTGAGCCGTTCCAGTTCGCATTGCGGCAGCCGGTGCGGGTCACACGCGATGCCGCCCTTGGCCCCGCCGTAGGGCAAACCAGTCAGGGCGCATTTCCAACTCATCCACATGGCCAGGGCGGCCACTTCGCCGAGCGTCACGTCGGGATGAAAGCGCAATCCACCCTTCGTTGGCCCAAGGCTCAAGTGATGTTGCACGCGATAGCCCGTGTATACCTTGGTGCTGCCGTCCTCGCAATGAATCGGCAGGGTAACGACCATCGCCCGCTTGGGATATTTCAGGCGGTCCCGATCGCCGGCGGGGATCTGCAGACGATCGGCCACCAGATCAAACTGCTGGCACGCCATCGCGAAGGTCGGGTGGTTGTAGATGTCCATAAAATCAGGATTTAAGCCGGTTGAGGAGAATGGTGATATTCGTGGCGTTCAGTAAATCAATCAGGAACGAGCCGACAAAGTACTTTGACGGGGCGGACGAGCCATTCGCCCGGCAACCCAATCGGAATGGCCAACCCCAAAGCGAACCAGGCGGAAGTGGTCATGTGGTTTTCAAGTTGTGGTCGCGTTCCCGTATCCGGACGCAAGCCTAGCAACCAACCATGCGCGAGACAACGGATTCCCGCCAGAGCAACCGCCCACTACAGCTTCTTCCCCGTCAGGCGTTCGTAGGCCTCGAGGTATTTCGCCTGGGTTTTGGCGACGACTTCGAGCGGCAGCGCGGGAGCGGGCGGGGTTT
Source organism: Limisphaerales bacterium (assembly GCA_020848635.1). Taxonomy (GTDB): domain Bacteria; phylum Verrucomicrobiota; class Verrucomicrobiia; order Limisphaerales; family JADLHS01; genus JADLHS01. The sequence goes on along the minus strand of JADLHS010000600.1, from coordinate 970 downwards.
TGTCCCAGTCGAGCATTTCCAGATAGTCGCGGACGAACTGTTTGTCGAAGCTGGACTGGCCTTTGCCGGGCGCGTATTCGCTGGCAGGCCAGAAGCGCGAGGAATCGGGCGTGAGCACTTCATCAATCAGGATCAACTTTCCCTCGAACAGGCCGAACTCGAATTTCGTGTCCGCGATGATGATGCCCCGTTGGCGGGCGTAGTCGCGGGCGTACTTATAAATCTTCAGGCTCAGGTCGCGCGCCTGATTGGCGAGGTCGGCGCCGAGAATCTTCATCGCCTCGGCAAAGGAAATGTTCTCGTCGTGACCGGTCTCCGCCTTGGTCGAGGGCGTGAAGATGGGTTCGGGCAGCTCGGAGGATTCCACCAAGCCCGCGGGCAGCGGCAGGCCGCAGACGGTTTGCGACTTCTTGTATTCCTTCCAACCCGATCCGGCGAGGTAGCCGCGCACGATGCACTCCACCGCGAGCGGTTTGGCCTTTTTCACAATCATCGCGCGCTTGGCGAGGGAAGCTTTCAACGCAGCGGGCACACCAGCCAGGGCCGGAACGCCGAACGAATCGCCCGCCTTGGCCAGACGGTGATTGGGCACGAGCTTTTCGGTCTGATCGAACCAGAAATGCGAAATCTGCGTGAGCACCTCGCCTTTGCGTGGGATGCCGTTCGGCATGACGCAGTCGAAGGCGGAAATGCGGTCGCTGGCGACGAAGAGGAATGCGTCGCCAAGGTCAAAAATCTCGCGCACCTTGCCGCTCTTGAGCTTCGGGATGCCGGGCAGTTCGAGATGGAGTAACGTTTCATTCGCCATAGGCCGCGCATGATGAAGTTCGGAGGGAAAAACTCAACGCCAAAAGTCGTCCGCGCCTTCCCGGCGTGACGGATGCGATCGCACCCACCGCCATTCCATCCCCCCAGACGTCGGGAGCTTGGCATCAGAGGAGTCCTGCCCGCATACGTCCGAATTCTGTTT
>JADLHS010000599.1 GCA_020848635.1 Limisphaerales bacterium | reverse complement strand
GTCAACACGAAGTATCTGGTGAGTGCATTCAACGACGATGACTGCTTTGACACCGACCCGGGTTACCGGGGCAAGAACCAGTTCTGGTTTGCGATCCAGGAGAATGGCCAGCGGGACAACGGGGGCGAGTGGAATGGCGAACCCAGCGGCATTGCGGTGAGCAACGCGCCGTATGCGAACTTCCAGGTGTATAATGCGACGTGGATCGGGGGGGGTATCGTTTCTGGGGCGGCGACCAACAGCAACAACGGGTTGTTCATCCGGGAATATTCGGCGCCGCGGATGTATAACAGCGTGCTGACGGACTTCAACAACACCGGCGGGACGATTGGCTGCCGGATGGACGCGAATTCCGGCAAGATGCTGACCAACGGATTGCTGGATTTGCAGGAGAACATCTTCCACGGATTCACGACGGTATCCAACGCTTTCTCCGCGCTGCTGTTCACGGACCTGGCGCGCAGCAACACGACGGTCAATCCGTTGCTGGTCAGCATCAGCCGCGATACCAATCACCTCCTGGATCCGCGGATCACGCTGGCGAGTCCAGCGCAAATTACGAGCATCGTTCCGCCCAATGACGGGTTTTTCCAACGCGTGCAGTTCAAGGGCGCGTTCAACAAAAACCTGTGGGCTTACAACTGGACGGCGTTGGATGCCTACGGCTTCCTGCCGTGCGGCACCACCATCGAGGTGGATGCGACCGTGGCCACCGGCACCGGGCCGACCGCTCCGACGCTAACCCTTGCGGCGAATGGCGCGAACGTAACCATCACCTGTGCCTCGCAGCCGGGTTACACCTACACGCTTGAATCCACCGCCGTGCTCAGCCCGGCGAGCTGGAATCCGGCAGCCGGCGTGACTCCGTCAAACACGCAAGCCGGCACGGGCAGCCCGCTCACCTTCACCGTCCCGGCGACGGGCGCGAACTACTTCCGCGTTAGCGCCCACTAGCAATCATTCGACCTGACCTAGCGGGGGGATCGGCGACGATTCCCCCGCCTTTTTGCACCCAAAACAAGGTGACGTATCTTGACGACCGGGCCGACCGTTATGGACCTCGGGGAAGGTTGGGACGGTTAATCATCACCGAAGCGCGCCCTTGCCCTGGCCCCAACCTAAGACACCAAAACAGGTTATGGATAAAAGCATTCTGATCGTTGACGATGAATTCGAGTTCCATGATTTGCTGCGGTTTCGTCTGCAAGACTGCGGTTACAAGATTCTCCACGCCAGCAATGGGACGCAGGGGTTGAATCAGGCCCGTCAGCATTTGCCGGACGTGATCCTGCTGGACCTGTTGTTGCCGGATTTGGACGGGTTGACTCTTTGCGAGATTTTGCGGCGCCAGCTTTCGACCCGGGCGGTGCCGGTCATCATGATCAGTGCCCTGAGCGCCGAGTTGAACTGCCAGGCCGCAAAGCATGCCGGGGCCTGCGCCTATTTCACCAAGCCGTTGGATTTTGCTACTTTAAAGGCCAAGCTGGCAGCCGTGATCGCCGCCCCCTCGGCTCATCTTGGAACGGAGGATGCGGGCAATTGAGATGTCGGCCGTTTGCCTGTGCGCCATGGATTTCGAAGTTCGCAGTTTCCTCCCCCCGGTCGGCGATGGTTGTCACGCGGTTACGCGGAAGAAGTTTGGGGGGTGTTTAGGCCCCGGAACAAACGACGCCATTGCCCCGTCCATCGCTTACTTTTAACAGACCGCGCGCGTTGGGGGGTGGGTACCTCACCCTTTTTCCAAATCGTAACGCGACCGCACTTTGTTCGTCATCTGATGGGGTTATAACTTTGCGCGCACTCGGAAAACGGGTGCTCAAATCAGATGATGAAGCAACGCATACATTTTAGTTTTCTGCTCGGTGTTCTTCTGACCGGCAGCCCGGTCGTTGCGGACGACGTAAGCGTTGCAACGGGGCCACATGCTAGCGCCGACCTGACCCGGCGGGTTCCCGTGGCAACCTCACGATCCGCCTCTGCAACGGAGGCGGTGTCCGCAACGACCAAATGTTTGAAGCCACCTTCGGGCGAAGCGAACACGAACGCGCTGCCGCCGTTACCGCCGGGGGTGACCGAACTTAAGTTCGGCGAATTTTTCCGCCAGCCCATCGGTCCGCGCGGTCTGGAATCTACCGAAAAGCTGCGCAGTCTCGAGGGCCGGCGGATCCGGATTGTGGGTTACATGGCCCGACAGGCCAAGCCGGTGAGTCGGTGCTTCCTCCTGGCGCCCGTACCGCTCACGTTAAATGAAATCGAGTACGGTTACGCCGACGATTTGCCCGCCGCCACGCTGCATGTTTTCACAAGTTCCGAAGCGCCAGCCACGACGCCCTACACGCCAGGTCGGTTGTTGCTGACGGGCAGCTTGAGCTTGGGCAACCGGTTGGAAGTTGATGGCCGCATTTCCACAGTGCGACTGCAACTTGATGCGCCGACGGCAGAACAAAACGCGGCTGCGCACGCCGCCGCCAAAAAGGTCCTGGCGACCGATCCACACGCCGGACACGGCCATTGATTTGTTGGCGGAGAAACAGGTTCTCGCGCCAATTTCGCAAACCCCCAAACAAAACGAAAATAGGTAACACCATGAAGAAAATGAAACGCGGCCTGCGCCGCAAAATCAGTCCCTTCGGTCTCAGTGCTGCCGTGCTGGCCGCCGCCTCGCTGGCCCAGGCGGCACCGGTCGTTTCCCGCCTCACGCCTCCAAGTGCGTTGTTCACGTTCGGCGATCCCGGCGCTCCCTACATAGCGCGCTTCCTGCCCGGGCAACGCTTTGATTTGCAAGCCACCATTCGCCCGGATACCGGCTTTACCATCACCAACGCTGAATTCCGCGTGGACGGCAAGTTGGTTGCACTCCCGATCACCTCGACGCCCGCCACGGTCGCGGGCCTTCCGGTCAACACCGGCGTATGGACCTCACGCGCCTTCTCGACCCTGACACCCGGCGTTCATGCGCTCGCCGTGACCGCGTATCAAGACGACGGTGCTGTGGTGAGCACCAATGGCAATTTTGAAGTGGTTCAGATTCTGCAAAAGGGCCGCCGTGCCAAGAACATCATCTACCTGATCGGCGATGGCATGGGTATCGCGCATCGCACGGCGGCGCGCATCATGGCTCAAGGCGCCGCGCTGGGCAAAGCCAACGGCCCGCTGGCCATGGATCTGATGCCGCAAACCGGCATTGTGATGACGCATTCGCTGAACTCGATTGTCACCGATTCCGCGCCCGGGGCGCATTGCTATTCAACCGGCAACAAAGCCAGCAATGGTCAGGAAGGCGTGTTCCCGCATGACACCACGGTTGCTTTCGACAACCCGCGCATTGAATACATCGGCGAATACCTCTACCGAACGCAGGGCAAAACCCTCGGCATCGTGACGACTGCGGACGTGTTTGACGCCACACCCGGCGCCTTTGCGATTCACACCCAGGATCGCGGCGCCGGCACGGGCATTTGTGACCAATACCTCGATGAAGCCGTACCGTTCAGCGGCCTGCGCGTGTTGCTCGGCGGTGGCCGCAAATGGTTCCTGCCCGCGGTGGTTTCGGGCTCCCAGCGCGCTGCCGCCAATGACTACGTGTTGCCGGGCGAACTTGCTTCGGGTTGGGGCGTGCCTGCCGGTGTGGTGGACACGAACCGCGATCTCATCTCGGATTTCACGAGCAGCGGATTCTACTACGCAGCGGACAAGACTGCGCTCGACGCGACGCCGTCGAACGAAGATCGGCTGCTCGGTTTGTTCTCGTTCTCGAATATGAATGTCGCCAAGGACAAAATTGACAAGCGCCGCCATCCTGGTTCGTTGGGCGTTGTGGACGATTACGGTTTCCCGAATCAGCCCATGCTCGACGAGATGACGGCCAAGGCGCTGGAAGTACTCGCCAAGAACAATAACGGGTTCACCCTGATGGTCGAAGGCGCTTCGATTGACAAGCAGGCGCACAACATGGACAGCGAGCGCTGGATTCTCGACACCCTCGAGTTCGATCGCGCGATTGCCGTTGCGCGCCAGTTTGCCGCCACCAACGTGGACACGCTCATTGTCGTCACCGCCGACCACGAATGTGCCGGCATCAACATCATCGGTGCTTCCATGGTTTCAAACGCCAGTCTGTTGACCCGTGCGGCTGCCGGGGACGGTACCACACAGCTTCGCGCGGGCGTCGTTGGGACGTATGATGCCGCCGGTTTCCCAAGTTACCAGATCGCGGGGGACGGCTATCCCGTGACGACCGATCCCGATCGCAAGATGCTCATCGGTTATGCTGCCAACGCAGATCGTTACGAAGATTGGTTGACGAACCCGCAGCCGTTACGCGACAGCCAGCAGCCGTTCAACCCCGTAGCCCCGCTCAACACCTATCCCACGGGCCCGCTCAATCGCGACGTGGCCGGCAACTTCCTCATCACCGGCCAGGTGAGTGATTCCACCGCAGTGCATACCGCTTCCGATATTCCGGTGTATGCCGACGGTCGCGGCGCAAACTTGTTCCGCGGCACGATGGATAACACGGAAGTGTTCTTTAAGGTCATGCAGGCCACTCTCGGCGGTTCGACTGGGTTGTGATGTGTCGTCGAGTTCCTCCTGCTGCGTGACCGGGGGACGGGGCTTGTGCGGCCCGTCCCCTTTCCGCTCCAAACAGAAATAGAAACCAAAACCAAACAAACTTCGTATGAAACTAAAATCAATGCTCGGCCTCGCGGCGACCACAGTGCTGCTCGCCAGTGCGGCCAACGCGCAAAGCTACCTCCTGAACTTTGACGCCGGATTGTCCGGCTCGCTCGCCAATGCTCAAGCGCCATCCGGCCTGAGTTTTCACTACGGCGAACTTCAAGACGTTACCGATGAGTTCGGCGATCCCACCGGTATTTCCAATTGGGGGATTGACCTGACCGC
>JADLHS010000598.1 GCA_020848635.1 Limisphaerales bacterium | reverse complement strand
TGCCCGCGTCAATTGGGCGTGATAGTCAGCGCCAAACTTCGCTTCCTGATAGCCGGTGGGCGTGATGCGGGCGGCCACCCCGTTACGCACCACGTGGAGCCGATGTTCCGCATCCGCCGCGATTGCCGGCGTTACGATGGGTTCCGCTATCATCTGTGGCAGCGGTTGGAGCAGCAACGAATCGCGCAGCCGCAAAGCCTCCCCGCGCAGATTCAGTATCCAAAGGTCACCGTGTTCGTCATTGCCAAACCCGACCACCGTGGCATTGCCCCACGGCTTGCCCGTGGCCACCGGTTCAAATTCGCCATTCACATAGCGCGTCACCGCCCCCCGGTCATGCCCGATCCAGACCACTCCCTGCGCGTCTTCGTAAAGCGCGGTGATCCGGCTATCGTCGAGGCCCAGGGTGTTGGAGGCATCAAAAACCGTAAAGCGCTCCCCGTCGAATTGGGCGATTCCGTTATAGGTACCGGCCCAGATATAACCCTGCCGCGTTTGAAGGATCGCTGTGACCGTGTTGTGCGGCATTCCGTTATCCGTCGTCCAGGTCTCCATCGCGAATTCCCCGGACAAATCCACGGCGCCACCGCGAATCAGCGACGGATGCGCCAACCCAAGAAAAACCGCAGCCCACACCATGACCACTATGGATTTGTTAAGGCGGGTGCGAGGCATTTGTGCTGCGCGCTGTTTTAACCCTTTGCCTGGTGGTTATCAAGTCCCGCGGTGCGACTAGGCGGCGGCACTGGCCGAGCCGGGTTGCTGGTTTAGCGGGGATGGTTTTCGAGAATGTAGTGAGTTTTGACGACGTGCGCAAAACGGCAACCAAGTTAAGATACGGTCAGTTCAAACCCAATAATCCAAAAACAAATGAAAGCATCGCATATTATCAAAACCATGGCCGTCGCGAGTGGCCTACTGCTAAACTTGACCACCCTGCGGGCGGGCGAAGTGGTCATCAATGACTTCGATGATCCTTCTGAGGTTCTTCCCTATATTTGAGAGAATTGGTCGGCTCCCACCGCTGTTGATTTCGACACTCAAAACGCGGGCGGCGGCCAGCCGGGGTCCGGTTCGCTCCGGGTTACGAATGACTTCCCAAACAACCCTGGAGGCTATGGCCAATGTGTGTTCACCGGTGTCCTTCCCAGCGGACAGGTTGATGCCGTGACGCTTTACAGCAAGATCAGTTTTGATGTGAAACTGGATCCGCTTTCTTATCCACGGGTAAACGGCACCGATTACGGACTGCTCCAGCTATTTGTGCGCAACGGCAGTGGCTGGACCTGGATCGGGGCGGGCGAAACTCGTTTCACCGACAACAATTGGATTCATTGCAGCTTTGACGTACCCACCACGGCTGATCAAGTGCATCGTTTGACATTCAAACTCGGCGAAAACAACCTGACCAATACTGTCATATACAATATTGATAACATTCATTGGACTGAATCTGAGGTCGTGCCGCCTCCGCCCACCATGTCCGTGGAAAAGACCGAGCCAGGACTCAATTTTGTGGCTGCCAGCGCCGGCCAGTATGATCGCCAGAGCATCGCGACGGTAGCAAATAACTTCGGCTGGATCGGGGCGACGGAACCTGTCTCCTATTCCATGACCATCAGCAAATTCCCCAGTGCGACAACTTACGGTGGCTATTCAGCGCATTTTTATCTGGTGCCAGGAACGCCCGGTACTGAAGACGCCCCGGACTGGAACGAAGCGACATGCGCCTTGATCACAATTCATGCCAACGGCAACGGCACGGCAACGATGGAATACCACTACAAGACCAATGCTCCCGGCAGCAATGGAAAACCGACGCTGGATGGGCTTAGTGCCCAGTATTTCAACGCGGATGCAACCAATGGTCCGGTCGGCTGGATCGGCAACGTAACTGGGGCTGGTATTCTTGGCACTTGGACGGTGACCATGAATCAGGACACGAACATTACGATGACCGCTCCGGACGGTACGACCAGCAGTTTCGTCATGCCACCGGAAGATGCGGCCCAGTTTGCTGGCGAAGGAACGGTTTATTACGGCATCGTTCCCGGCGCGAACGGCGTTGGTCAGAAGGCCATTTTGAGTCGAGTTCAGGTAAAGTCCGGGGCCACGACACTCTTGGAGGACAATTTCAGCGTCTCCCCGCTGGATACTGCCGTTTGGAACATCCGGGCGGCCAGTCCGGCGGGTGGTGTGGCGTTGATCACGGAGACCGAGCCGTACTACGTCTGGTGGACCACGCCGGCGACTGGATTCACGCTGCAAACTAACGCCGACCTGAATCCCTTGAATTGGGGTGATCCGGGCGTGACGGATGTGGCGGTTGGCGCTAAGCGGCGGGCGCTCATTCCTTCGACCGCTCTGCCGTCGGCCGGAATAGGCTACTTCCGTTTGGTCAAGCCGTAATTGTTACGGCGATCGCAATTTGCACGGGGCGCCGGAATCAATCACCGGCGCCCCTTTTTGTTCGCTGGATCCGCCTCGGCGGGCGTGCAGCCAGCAAGTCCACACCAAGTAGTAGTGCCATGCTCACTTACCCTCGTTACGGCAAAACCTTGCTGGCTTCCACCGCAGCACTGCTCGCACTCATTTGCTCATCCACCCACGCCGGCCAGTTGCCTCTCCCTTCGATTCGCTACTTCAACCCTTATCAGAATCCGACCAACTGGGGAGTCGGCGGTTCTGTGATCTACCAGGGCGGTGGCGCCACCGTGCGGAATATCGGCGGTACGATACCGGTGGACAATCTGTCGGGTACTTACGCGCTGGTGCTCGACGCCGTCAACCCACCGGGCGCATATTGGAGTGTCTTTTTCAAGGTAACCGGCAACCCGCTCAACTGGTTGCGCACCGGTACCAATCCGACGGTTCACCTCCGCCTCAAATGGAGCGCCGTTCCGACCAACAAAGCCTGGAACATGCTGGTACGGGTTTCGGCTGGCCCTCGTTTCGACATGGCGTTGAATGCCGACTTATCGTTGAGCGCATATGTCACGACACCCAGCAACACTTGGCAGGACGTTTACCTTCCCGCCGCCGCGTTCAAAAGCGTTCAGCCAGCGCTCGACCTCACTCATGTCTGGTGGATCACCCTCTTGCCGGCAGGCAACTATCACGATCACTGCATTCTGAACCTCGCGGCCGTGGACCTCGTGCCTTCCACCAACCTCGCTTACGCCGAGTTCATCAAGGTTAATCAGGCTGGGTATGCGCCGATGATGCGTGACAAGCTTGCGGTTGTGAGTTGGGAAGCCGGCACCCTCACGAACCCGCCAAGCTGGTTCCGGGTGGTGAACGTCACGAACAGCCAGGTCGTCTTGACCGGGGCGTTGGACCACTTCGTGCCAGGTAATGGGTGGCAAGCACCCGGCTGGACTATCGACGGCGATGTGATCCATCAAGCGAACTTCGGCACGCTGCGAACGCCGGGCCGTTATTGCGTCGAGCTGCCGGAACTCGGCGTGCGCTCGCCGGCCTTCCGAATTGCCACGGACGTCTATGACGAACTGTTCCGCGACGGCCTCCGCTTTTTCTACTACTCGCGCTGTGGCGAACCAATTCAGGAGCCTTGCGCCGAGGGCTATCGTCGTGCCGCCGTGCATGCGGACAACACCCACGCGGTTTACAATTACGATCCTGCCCACGGCCATTTTAACTTCGAAACCAACCGGACCCGGGACGTGCGTGGCGGTTGGTTCGACGCCGGCGACACCCACATGGATGTGCCGGCTACCGCCATCGCCTGCTGGTACCTACTTGAAACCGCCGGCGATTTTGGCGGGCTCGTCGTCCCCCAGGGACTGAACCTCCCGGAATCGACTCCGCAAGCGGGGGATCTCCTGCCGCTGATACGCCACGGGCTTGGCTGGTTGAAGCGGATGCAGAATCCCGATGGCAGCGTGCATCATTACGTTTTGGGCAATCCCAATACTGGCACACAACCCCAGCAGGTGTCCGACATCAGTTCGTTCGCTACTGCGTGCGCCGCGGCGGTCTTCGC
>JADLHS010000661.1 GCA_020848635.1 Limisphaerales bacterium | reverse complement strand
GCGATCCCGACCTGGTGGTCACGAACAATGGCGGTCCCGCGCGGCTGTTGCGCAACGAAACCCGCGGCTCGGAGGCGTGGTTCGGTCTGCGCCTCCTCGAGGCCACCGGCAGGCGTGACGCTTTGGGTGCGGTCGCGCCGGCCGGGCCGAACTGCTGCCCACGGAACGCGTCGCAGATCTCAGCGAGCAGCGCGGCCTCGGCGCCCGTCGGCGCCTTGCGCAGGCCGGGCGTGATCGCCCGACAGACCCCGCTCCGGAGCGTGGGGAAGCCCTCGCCCAGGGGCACGTCGAGCAACTCGACCGAGACGGAGCGCACCTTGCCCTCGTGGTCGACTCCGACGGAGACAGCGACCTGCTGGCCGTTGATCGTGTGGGTCCACTGGGTCACGTCGTCACCTCGCGAGGGGCAGCGGCCAGGCGCTCCCGCAGGACGTCCTCGCGCCAGCGACCGGTGGCCAGGTCTCGAACGAGCGCCGCGCCGGCGAAGCGCACCACGGCGGCGCCGGCCATGTCCCCGGCGTCCTCCATGCCCCTGGAGATCCCGTGCAGGCCGGAGGCGACCCAGCGGGCCGCGTCCACGTCGTCGCTCGGAGGAAGGCCGTCGAGCGCGAACACGGCGTTCAGGAAGTCGATCCGGTCCAGGCCGCTCATCGACCACCCCTCTCGCTGCCCAGGCGGGCGCGCTCGTCCATGCGCAGGTAGCGGACGTGCTTCCTCGCGACTCGGGCGCACTTGTCAGCGCAGTAGAGGCGGGGCTCCCTGCGACCCGAGAAGGCCCGGCAGACGAACGTGTTGGTGCAGCCCTCGTTGGCGCAGGTGCGGCGGGGAGGCGTCACGAGGCCCTCCTGTCCGCGTGCCGCTTCCTGTCCCGCTCCATGTCCCGCTTCAGGCGGCAGTCAGGGCACACCGGCTTCTTCTTCACGCCCTTGTGCATGTCGAACGACTCGCCGCACGACGAGCAGTCCACGGGGACCGTGTCCACCGCTCCCTTGCGGACCTCGGCCGCCAAGCGGGCCGGGTAGGGCAGCGCGGTCAGGTGTTCAGGGCACGCCGGCTTCTGGTGCCCGCTCCTCGAGCAGCCGGGGACCATGCAGGGCCAGCCCGGTCCCTCGACGCGGGCGGTGTAGGTGTCGCGACTCATGCGCTTTCGCTCCCCATGTCGCGCTCCTGGGCTGACGCCAGCACCCGGCGCTTGCCCTTGGCGATCGGGCGGCCCTCGGCGTCACGTCCGTTGCGAAATGCCATGCGGTTGCAGGCGCAGCACTCACGGGCCACGCGGCTGCCGGCGGTCTGCCTGGCGCACCAGCGACAGACGCGCTCCTCGTCCGGGACCTTGATCGCGGCGACCCTGCACCGGTTGCAGCGCGTCGACGTGCCGTAGCGCAGGGCGCCGGAGGCCACGCGATCGACCCAGCCGCAGTCACACCGGCAGGTCCATGCGGTCTCGATGCCGCCCCGGTTCGGCGCCCGGATCAGCACGACCCAGGAGCCGAAGCGCCGCCCGCGAAGATCGATCAGCACCGCGCTCATGCGCTCTCCATGTCGCGCTCGGCGCGCTCCTGGGTTGCCGCCTGGCCAAGCTCGAAACAGGCCCCGAGCGGGCGGAAGGCGGCGAAGAAGGTCGACACGCTGCGGACGTTCCAGCCGACGAGCATGGAGCCCGTGGTGTTGCCGCCGACCTGCGCACCGTCCTGGCTCGACACGAAGGCCACGCGCTTGCGGATCAGGCAGAGGGCGACGGCTCGCACCAGCGCCTCCTGCAGGTAGCTGGTCTCCCAGCGCGAGCAGGGGAGCAGGGCCACGATCTCGGTTCCGCGCCCGGACTCGCGGACGAACTTGGCCAGCCACGCCTTGATCTCGCCCCCATAGGGCGGGTTGCACCAGGTCGGCCAGTCCCAGGGCGTGGCCAGCCCGTCAGCGCGCGCGAGGGCCAGGCGCTCGGCGTCGAGCTGCTCCACCGGCGCGGGGAACAGCGAGGGAGCGACGGGCGGCGCGGGCAAGTCGCCCGTGCAGTAGCGCAGGGCGCGCGTCGGGTTCTCCGGCCCCGTGGCCGGATCGAAGGGGATCGGCCCGCCGAAGTAGAAGACGCGCTCCAGGATGTTCTCCGGGGTGCGCCAGGTGTTGTCGAGGGACTCCCGGTGGTAGCCCCCGGCCTGGACCTTCGCCTGGCTCACAGATCACGCTCCGTTCGCTCGCTCCAGTGCGGCGGGTTGTTGACCACGGACTTCTTCTCCTCGCGCTGGCGGCGGGCGATCTCGCGCGTGGCGCGCCTGCACAGTTCGGCGTCGATCTCGGCGCGCCGCTCGCGCAGCTCGGCGATCTGAAGCCGGAGCGCGCGCTCCTCGCGGCGCAGGTCCTCGGTGGACTCGTTCACGAGGCCGCCTTCGTGCGCTCGACCGCGCAGAACAGACAGAGCCTCAGGACCCGGGCCTCCTGGTGCGGACGAAGCTCGAGGAACTCGATCGGGCAGGCCGGGACCTTCGCCCTGTTGCCCGAGCGGTCGACGTGGTGGCCCTGGCAGTCAGCGGGCGAGGCCGGGGTGATGGCCGGGGTGATGGCGGCGGTGTCGCTCACGACAGCGCCTCGATCTCGTCACTCGACCCGTTGGCGCCAGGGACATCCGGCCTGTCGCCGCGGATCGCGTGCGCGGCAAGGTCGAAGATGAAGTCAGACCTGATCTCGCGCGCTACCTGGTCGCGCTCTTGCGGATCGGTCGCGAGCGAGTAGCTGACCGCGAGTTCCAGAACGCTATGGACTCGGCCCGTCAGTCCTCGCTTGACCTGGAGCACCTGCTCCTCGACCAGATCGTCCGCGGCGGCCTCCATGACGGCGAGGCAGCCGCGCAGGGCGTCGACCCAGCGCTGCGCCTCGCTCAGCCCGGCCGCCTCCAGCCGCTCTAGCGAGCGATCGCAGATCCACGGCACCGCGGCGAGGAGCCCAGGGCAGGCGCGGAACCACTCGCCGCGGACGCGCAGCGAGGCGAACGTGCCGTGAAGCGCGCGCTCGTCGCCGCGCGTGCCCGGTGTGACGCCGATGATGCGCAGTCGCTCGGCGGACGCCGTCTGAAGCTGGGACAGACGCAGGCGCGGGTTGGTGGACCAGCCGATCTTGACCAGGTCGCCGCCGCGAATGAAGTAGACGAAGCCCTGCACCTTCACGCCGCACCCCCTGCGCGCTCGCGCTTCATGGCGGCCTTGCGGTCGGCCTTGGCCTTCTTGTGGATCTCCGTGAGGCGGGCGCGCTCCGCCTTCACGACGTCGGCGTCCTCGCGCGCGAGCTGGCGCAAGCAGTCGACGATCTCGGCGTTGGCCTTCACGACCTTGGCGAGGTTCGCCTTGATCGTGGCCAGCAACTTCTCGATGGACGGCGTGGACACGTCGACCGAGAGCAGGAGGCAGTGGCGGACGGCGGCCTCCATGCCGGAGGCGTGGCGCTTGTGGTCCTCCTCGCCGCTCTTCGGCAGGTAGACCTCGTCGTCGCTCGACGCCTCCGGCTCGTGCTCAGCCTCCCCTGGCGACGCGTCCAGTTCCTTGCGCGCGCCGGCGGTCTGCTCGAAGAACCGCCCGAGCGCCGCGCCTGCGTCCGTGCCCTTCATGTGCGGCGGGACCGCCGGGGTGGGCGGCGGCTTGGGCGGGTCCTCCTTCTTCGGCGGGGTCGGCTTGGGCGCCAGCGCGATCAGCTGCTTCATGGGCACCTCGTGCCCAGAGCGGATCGCGTCGCGCGCGATCGACATGAACTCGGTCGCGTTCGCCGCGAAGGCCCGCGCCAGGTCGCGGTAGCGCGAGAGGGTCTGGCGGGGGATGCCGACCGCCTTCGCAACCTCGCCCACCGTGGGCGAGGTTGATCCGAGGTCGGTGCGGGCGCCGGGCGATCCCTCGTCGGGGACCATGGACCCGAGCTTTACGGCCACGTCAAGCGCAAGGCCGTCGGCCTCGCGCTTGACCGCCGCCACGAGCTCGACCGGCACGTCCGGCGCCTTCAGCGCTGCCGCGAGCATGGCGCGGAAGGCGTTGACCTTCGCGCGCAGCGCCTCGACGGCCTCGGGCGTGGTCGCGCCGGCCAACTCGTCGCGCATGGCGTCGAGGTTGGCGACCGCCAGCGGTGCGTCGGGCCGGAATGCGAGCGCGGAGTCCTTCTCGTGTTGGGTGGCCACGGGCGCGGTCATGCGGCGCCGTCCTTCTTCTTGGCCCAGAAGGGCCGACCAGCGCTGCGCGACAGCTTGATTGGCTCGCCACAGGCGTGGGCGAGCACTCGC
>JADLHS010000597.1 GCA_020848635.1 Limisphaerales bacterium | reverse complement strand
TTTGCCCTTCGGTTTTTTGACAGTCTCGACGACGTGGGTGTTAGGCTTGCTAACCGCCGTCTTGACCGTGGTGAAGCGACCGGTAACGGCGCTACGACCAATGCGTGACATGCGTATCACCTCCTTTCCGGGCCGAGGCCCTTGCCATTAGCCAAGGCACAGGCAGGCGGTGTGCGAATCACGCAACGCGATTCAGACTCAAAATTACAACTTTTGCGAGTCTTTTCGGCGTTTCCACGCCGCGAAGCGGAGTCGGAATTGTCGCTTCGATCCGATCTTAGTTAGTCGGCCGATACGTCAGGCGCTTGCCCTCGATACCCTTGAGAGTAAGAGCCGTCCGTTCCCCGTCAGTGACGCCGAGGCCAGCGCGGTTTGAATAGCGGAACGAGAACTCCGCCAGATAGCGCTTCAAGTGCTGCTCGCTGCAAAAGATGTAAGTGCCGCGCATACCGCGCTTGAACACGCCAAAGAAGTTTTCGGCATTGTTGGTCGTCTGACCGTCCTTGCCAACGTATTCGCCGCGACCGTTCCAGCCGTGGTTCACGGTCTTGTGGCCAGCGAACTCAGCGCCTACCTTGGTGTAGAGTCGGCTTTCGTCAGTATGAAGTTCTGACGAACGATGCGCGTTGGTCACGAGGATTTCGCGCACAGTCTCAGCGTTCGCGCGCTTCACATGGAAGGCGCGGGCCTTGCCAGTCGAAGGATCGACCAGCGCGACAACGCTGTTCTTGTGCGAATGGCCTTTCTTGTAGCCCTTCGCGCGCTTCGACGAATTGCCGATATAAGTTTCGTCCGCTTGGATCGATTTGCCAGAGCCACCCATAGGCGTAGGCGCAAGATCGGTCATTGCCTCGCGCAAGCGATGCATCATGAACCACGCGGTCTTGTAGGTCACGCCAAGGGCACGATGGATTTCGTGAGCCGAAACGCCGTTCTTGCCTGAATTGATCATGTGCGCAGCCATCCACCATTTGGTGAGGGGCACCTTGGAGCGCTCGAACACAGTGCCAACAGTCACGGTGAACTGGCCTTTGCACTCGTTGCAGTACCAGAGGCCGGGACGGTGCGATTGCTTCACGCCTTCGACCTTGGCGAGCTTTTCCTGATCGGAATTGCCGCAATGAGGACAGACCGCACCATCAGGCCAGCGGACAGCCTCAAGGGCTTCGCGGGCCTTGTTCTCGTCTTGAAAGATGGGGTCCTGAAAAACGGCTTTGGTCATGACTTTGGCTCCAATGATCCTGATTTAGGGAATGGAGCTACTTTTGTCAAGTATATAAATGCGAATATAGACCTAAAAATTAAAATGTCAACTGCGCTGGTGACGCTAGCCATCGCTATCAAAGGATAGCTCCTTTCGGCGGTGGAACATTTGGCCAGCGCTCTGCAATCGACTGGCAGGCGGCCTTCATATTGGCAAACATCGTTACGGCGCTGCCTGGGGCAGGGTAGAGGCTGCCAGTGAAAGCATCCAGCGTAACGCAAATGCTCTTATCAGCCTCGGTCCCTTCCTCTGGTAGATACTCTTTCAAAATGCCGAACGCTGCTGCTGACTGGTAGCCGCCGACATCCGCTCCAAGAGGCTTGCCTTTCGCATATCGCAACATGAATGCACCCGTTCGCTGCTTATTGGACTTGTCCAATCGACGAAGCAGCAGGTTTGGGGAGAACTTCATCTTGACCCCATGCACTTTCAAGGCGGGGAAAGATTTGCCGGGCAAAATCTCCGCATCCGGCAAATTGATACTGGCAACAACCTCGCTGAATTTCTCCACGTAGTCAGCGTTTGCCTCATTCGTGAGAGCATCAAAGTCGCCAGTTGCAAGTTTGCTACGAATGAATTCTGCCTTTTTCAGCAAAGCTTTAGGGTCTGGCTTTCCCGACTTGATAGCGCTCGAAATCGTGATCGTTGCCTCCTTGTGCTGAAGCAACCTCGCAAGGGGCCGATACTTGCATCCTTCAATGATTGAACGCCGCTTCCGTTCGGAGGCGGCCATGTAGTCTGCCAGATAACGGACGGTGATTTCCGCTTCTGGCACCAAAACGTGAGTTTTTTCGGACTTATCCATTGGATCCTCGGAGGGTGTGATGTCGGACTTTTATTTCAGCGCGAAGGTGGATGACGAGACCACGATCTGCATCGCGCCGATCACAGAGCGTCGTGTGGAATTGTCTGGAGAGGAGATTGACGACAAGAGCGGCTATTTCCTGTTTGAAACAAAAGGTGGCGCGGAGCCGAGCGAAGTGCACATTCTTGCGCGCTTAACTTCTGAAGATGCGGCTCTGCGCTTAAGGCGGATGCTCGCGCTCAAGTGACAAAAAGCCCGGCTTGCGCCGGGCTATCTTCTCAAGCGGACTGACGGTTCATTGCCGCTTCGCGACTTCCGGCGTGCTTGTTGCCTTTCAGCACTTCGTTCACGCGACCGGGGTTGACGTCGAACACCGCAGCGATTCTATGCTGAAATTCACCATTCCAGTGTCGCAGCCAGATATCCACAGCGTCATCGAATGTCAGTTGATAAGTCGGGGTGTTCATTTCATTGGCCTTTTCAGAAAAGGCCTTGGAGACGCTTGACAGCGAGTCACGACGCCTTACGGTGCCGGGTGTGAATGACTTTCTGCAAAAGCCCCCAAGGCTAGTTGTAGATCACGGAAGCCGGGGTGTTCCAGACCCCGGTTTTTCCATGGGCGGCAAATCGACCGCACCAATCATTAGCCTCAGTGATTCTCGTATCGAGAGTCAAGGCGACCCAAACTTTTCCACACTCGAATATAGTAGATCTCCACCGACACTCTTGTGGCGTGGGGAAGCCGGTGTGCGTCGTCAGATGACTACACGGATTTTGGCCCGCATTTCTGACAACAAATAGTTTATCGCAAAACAAAAACCCCGGCATCGCTGCCGGGGTTTTGCATTTCGCGTTCGCTGAGCGAGATTCCGGGTCTGCGGAGCGGCATGAAGAATGCCGCACCGCGCCCGGAATGACGGGACTTCTTGGGACCGCGCCCGGAATGACGGGACTTCTTGGGACCGCGCCGGAATGACGGGACTTCTTGGGGCCGCGCCCCGCGCGTGCGCGGGAAGAAGCCGCGTCCTCTTACCGAAACCCGCCCGTTACGCGCAGCGCTTCGCCGGTGATGTAGGACGCGTCGTTCGAGGCGAGGAAGGCCACGACGGATGCGATTTCGTCCGTCCGGGCGACGCGGCCGAGCGGTGTCACGGATTCCAGCCATGTGCGCATGTCGCCTCCGTCGAAACCGGCGGCTTTCACGCCCTCGGTAATCACCATCCCGGGATTGACCGCGTTGACGCGGATCTTCTGCGCGGCCAGCTCCTTCGACAGCACTGACGTGATCGCGTCCACCGCGGCCTTGGTCGCCGTGTAGACCGCCGTGTTCGGCGGCGTGATGGTCGATGCGCCGGACGAAATGTTGATGATGCTGCCGCCGTCCTTGCTGAAATTCCGCGCCGCTTCCTGCGACACCAGCAGCAGGCCGAGCACGTTCAGGTCGAAATGCTTGTGGAAGTGCTCCGGCGTGATGGCGTCCAGCGGAGCGAACTCATAGAGCCCCGCATTGTTGACCAGGATGTCGATCGGGCCGAACGCCTTGACCGTCTCCGCGACCACGGATGTCGCCGCCTTCGGGTCTGCGAGGTTGCCGCCGACCGCCACGGCCTTGCCGCCCGCGGCCTTGATCTTCGCCACCACATCGTCCGCGCCTTGCTTGCTCGACGAATAATTGACCGCGACGCTGGCGCCTTCCGCCGCCAGACGCTGCGCGATTTCCGCGCCGATGCCCTTCGATGCGCCGGTGACCAGCGCGATCTTGCCTTCGAGTCTCTTGGTCATGCTCATAGTCCCTTGATCTGCCTGTGGCCCATGGCGGGCCGTTGCTTCAGTAGTTCGGAAATATTGAACTATTGAACCAGTTCAAGGGGCGGCCTATATTATTTCCATGGTCCGGTTTGTTCATCCCGCGCGTCAGGATATCACGCTGGCCGGCATTCTCGCCGCGCTGGCCGATCCGGCGCGGCTGATGATCGTCAAAAGCCTGATCCGTCAGAACGAGTGCATGAACTGCACGGAGGCGGGGCCCTGCAACATGGCCAAGTCCACGCTGTCGAACCATTTCCGCGTGCTGCGCGAGGCGGGCCTGATCCACACCACCAAGCAGGGCGTCGAGCATCGCAACGCGGTGCGCGAGGCCGATATCAACGCGCGCTTTCCGGGGCTGCTGAAATCCATCCTCAAGCACGCGGACGAATAGGGGTTTCCTTCCGCAACGGGCGCATTTGTGAGCGAGATTCCGGGTCTGCGGAGCGGCATGAAGAATACCGCACCGCGCCCGGAATGACGGGATGAGGCAAGCAAAAAAGGCCCGGATTGCTCCGGGCCTTTTGTATTTCATATTCAACTTGATGGGCTGATGAGTTTCTTAGAAATCCATGCCGCCCATGCCGCCGCCCGGCATCGCCGGAGCAGCCGCGCCGCCCTTCTTTGGCACTTCAGCGATCATCGCTTCGGTGGTGATCAGGAGCGAAGCAACCGAAGCTGCGTTCTGGATCGCCG
>JADLHS010000596.1 GCA_020848635.1 Limisphaerales bacterium | reverse complement strand
TTCTTATCCGCTCCGATGATTTTATACATAGTTCAGATTGGTTGACTGCTTGTAGGCGATTTGCGCCGGGCCTGCAAGCCCCGGCTTTACGGCGACATCCAGGCGAACACCGGGAATGGCAGGTTGCGCAAGACACTGAATGCGACGATGACCGCGAGCGTAGTCCAAATCACCGCTGGTCGGGTGAAGATCGCGGTTGGCGGCGGTTGGTGGCGACCGTAAATCAGCCAGCGCATTAAAGCCAAAAATGCGACCGGCAGGGCGGCAATCAGCAGTGGATTGCAGTAAAACGCGGCGGCGAACTCGCCATGCGTCAGGTGATGCAAAGCGCGCAAGGCGCCGCAGCCGGGGCAGTTCAGGCCGGTCAAAGCATGCAACATGCAGACTGGATAAAACCGATGCTCCGTCGGGTTGAAGTAATGGAGGATCAATCCGGCGACGACGAGCACCAATGCCGCGCTCCAGGGCAGAAGCTCGCGCGGCAAGCGCCGCGGCGGAAGAACTGGCGGCATCCGGGGAGGGGCATGGGTGGTGGAGCCGTGGGGTTTCATCGGAAAGCAGCTTTCACTTCCGGCTTCGACAGAACCACGAGCGCCCAGATGGCGGCCCCGACGTTGACACAACAACAACAAGTGCCGCACGGCAGCAACATCAACACGGCGGCGGTCATGGCGAGTCCGTAGGATCTGAGGTTCATCATGCGAACCGACCCCCAGAGGCAAATCAGAGCGATCACCAGGCCGGCGGCATTGGCGGGCAGGCTGAACAGAAATGCAAATTGCCGCTGAAGTTCCATGTTTTGATGCGGCAGGTTCGGCATCGTCATAAGCGCCGTCTGAAAAAACGTCATGACCATTCCCATTAGGCTGGCGAGGATGTCGAGGAGGGAAAGGACCAGCAGAATGATCGCCGGGCCGCGCACCAATTTGAGCGCGACCGCATCGGCCACTTGGGGGGCCACCGGAAGATTCGCGGGGATTCCGGTGGCCGGCGTGAATTCCGGCATCGTGCCGAGCGGCATCCAAGCTACGTCGCCCTCGCGCCGCATTTGTGTGTCGGCGTTTACGCGGCCTTCAGTGATCCACTGGCGTAATTGGTCCGCGCTGACCGGTCCGTATTCCCGGCCGTCCGCTCCGATGATTTTATACATGGCAAAACCCGGCTGGCTGAAGCGTCAGCTTGCGCTCCATCCCTATCCCGGACGGCGTGGTTTAGCAAGCGTGGAAGCGGCGTCGCCGCCTGACATTCTCAGCTTGGCCCCGGGCGCGGGCGGTGGCCGCGAAGCTGGTTGCTTGAACAAGAAACTTGCGCTGCACCGGCCCAACGACTCAAACTTGCCACGCCTTGATCGGTTGGGACGTCTCAACCCCTCGGGGCTTGGATTCAAAAACGAACCATTCCATGCTCAAGTCTCACGAATTGCTCGGCTTCATGTCGCCCACGCTGGCGAACGAAATCTTCACTTTCACCCATGATGAGGAAAAACCCACCTACCGTGCTGTGCTGCAAGCCGTCGCCGAAGCCCGGCATGTCCGGCGGGTTTTCCTGGAACGTCAGTCCCGCGATCAGCGGCACGCGGCGATGGCCGCCACGCTGGCCAAGCCGAGCATGGACGTCGCCGCCAGCACGCTTCTGCGCATCTGGCTCGTGAAAAAGCACACCGCCATGCTGGTGGACTTTCTTGACGCCCTCGGCATCCCGAATGAAAAAGGGGTCGTCGAAGATTTGCCGGGCGCGGTGGACGACGCCAAGTTGAAAGCGGCCGTGGACACCTTGCTCGCCAGGCATCCGCCGGAAGTCGTGGCGGTGTATCTCAACGCGTTCAACGACATGAACACGGCGCATTGGGTCAACTTAAAGGCGATGCTCGAAAGCGACGCGCGGTTGCAGTTGGGCGGGACAGTTTGAGGCGGCGACCGGCCCAAGCCGGTTCGAAGCGCTGCCGCAGGAGATTGGAGTTGCCCTGTGGCTTGGGGGGTGATTGCAGGGGTCGCGCGCGATTTTTCAGCCGCCCCGATCCGCCAATAACGCCCGTTGGTTTTCGCTTGTTCGCCCTTCCGCCTGCGCTAGGATTCGCAGCGTATTCATTCGCCGCGGTGTAATCAGGCGGGTGAACCGGTGTCCGCGAGACATAAGTATGATGGATCAATCCATTGCCAGTTCCCCGCCGGTCCGCAATCGGCGCGGCACGTTGCTCATTGTGGATGATGAAGACGGCCCACGCGAGTCGCTGCGCGCAATCTTCCGGGACGACTACGAACTGCTGCTGGCGAGCGACGGCCCGAGCGCCATTGAGCTTGTGCAGCGGCACAAGGTGGATGTGGCAGTGTTGGATATCCGCATGGCGGGCATGTCGGGCGTGGACGTGCTGGAGCGGATTAAATACATTGATTCCACCATCGAGGCCGTGATGATGACGGCGTTCGAGACCACGGAAACCATCCGGAAAGCTCTGCGTCTGCGGGCGTGCGATTATCTTAACAAGCCCTTCGAGGTCGCCGACATGCGCGCCGCTGTGGCCAACGCCATGCAACGGCGGTCCTTTGACACGGAGGTTTATACCAACACCGAAAAGCTGCAAGCCCTGGTCAAGGAGCTGGAGGATCAAAAAGTCGAAGGCCAGATGGCGCGCACCCGTGGCGATATCTACGCCAGCATCATTCACGACATCAACGGCCCGCTCACGGTCATTTCCGGCTTTCTGCAACTCCTCAACCAGCGCATCGGCAAAGCCATCACCCTAGACGCGGAGGACGTGGACTACGTGAAGGACCGGTTGCGCACGATGACCCGCCAAGTGACCAACTGCATCGAGATTTCGCGGCGCTATCTGGGTTTCCTGCGCAAGCAACCGGTGGAGGCGGCGCGCGTGGGCGTCAACCAGTTGCTGGTGGACCTTGGCCATCTGCTGCGGCTGCATCCGAGTTTGCAGAATAACCAGTTCGAGATCCATCCACTGGCCGAGGATGTGGGCGTGAAAATAAATGGGACCGATCTGATCCAAATGTTGTTAAATCTCACCGTCAACGCCTTTCAGGCCTCAGCTCAGCCGCATGGGGTGG
>JADLHS010000700.1 GCA_020848635.1 Limisphaerales bacterium | reverse complement strand
GCTCGTGGCCTTGGCGTAGGTTGTTCGAGCACTTCGTCGGGCATGTGAGTTCCGGTGCGGGCAAGAGGTTCAGGTTGCCGAGGAGACTGCCCTGGCGCGGAGCCGGGCACGAAGGAGGATGGCGGCGAGATTCATGGCGAGCACAACGATCAGCAGAAGCAGGGTGGTTGTCCAGACGAGCGGCCGGGCGGCCTGTGAGTCGGGCGATTGGAGCCCCAGATCGTAGATATGGAAGCCCAGGTGCATGAAGGACCGGTCGGCGTGGATGAAGGGGAACTCGGTCGTCAGCGGGAGGTTGGGTGCCTGCTTTGCCGCGCCCACGAGCATGAGCGGGGCGACCTCGCCGGCGCCGCGTGCCATGGCGAGGATGGCGCCGGTGAGGATGCCGGGCATGGCGCCGGGGAGGACGATGCCGCGGATGGTCTGCCAGGTCGTGGCGCCGCAGGCGTGCGATCCCTCCCTCATGGAACGCGGGACGGCGGCGATGGCCTCTTCCGTGGCAACGATGACCACGGGGAGCGTGAGCAGGGCCAGGGTGAGGGCGCCCCAGAGGATTCCGCGGGTACCAAAGGTCGGCGACGGCGCCTTGACGGCGAAGAGGCCGCCGAAGTAAGGGGTCCGCGCGATGAGGTAGAGGGCCAGCGCGGCGCAGAGCAGCCACACGCATGACGATGCGAGTGAGGCGGCGCGGGGGCGGCGCGGCGCGCCGGGAGGGGGCGACGTGAGGAGGCCAACGCTCGCGCCCGCGATCGCGATGAGCGTGAGCAGGGTGAACAGGGGCCAGAACGACAGGAGCCCATCGGCCGGCGCGAGCGGCGACTGCGGTCCCACATCGATGTATCGGCCGAGCGTGTAGCAGAAGAAACCGAGTCCGAAGACGCCGTACACGATCGACGGAACTCCCGCGAGGTTGTTGATCGCGACGCGGATCACCGAGATGAGCAGGCCCTGGCGGGCGTACTCGCGGATGTACACGGCCGCGATGACGCCCAACGGCACGACGACGATGGTGAGCAGGATCGTGAGCAGAACCGTGCCGAAGATG
>JADLHS010000595.1 GCA_020848635.1 Limisphaerales bacterium | reverse complement strand
CGACGGCTGTAAGGACTGCCTGGTGTCGCAGTGCGTCTTCGAGTCGGATGATGACGGGATCACGCTCAAGAGCACGCTGGACCGGCCCACGGAGAGCGTCACGATCAGCGACTGCATCGCCCGCAGCCATTGCAATGCAATCAAACTGGGCACGGAATCCAACGGCGGTTTCAAAGACATCACCATTGCCAACTGCGTCATTACCTCGCCGCGTCACACCAACGTCATCGGCGGTCGGGCTCGGGGGCTCAGCGGCATCTCGCTCGAACTGGTGGACGGCGGCCAACTGGAGCGCATTGCCATCGCCAACATCACGATTCAGGGCGTCACGGTGCCATTGTTCCTACGCCTGGGCGACCGCGGCCGCCCCTTCCGAAAGGATCAGTCGCCGCCGCCCATCGGGTCGTTCCGGGATGTCGTCATCAACAACATCGTCGCCACGGAGGTCGGGCCGATTGGCTGCTCGCTTACCGGCCAGCCAGGACATCCCCTTGAAAACATCCTCCTCAGCAACCTCGCGTTCACCTTCGAGGGTGGCGGCACCAGTGACTGGACGACCAAGGAAGTGCTCGAGCTGCCGAAGCAATACCCGGAGTGCACCATGTTCGGCGAACTACCGGCGTACGGGTTTTACGTCCGGCACGTCCGCGGACTGCGCTTTGCCAATGTGCGGTTGCGAACCGTCAATCCGGATCTGCGGCGCGCAATTGTTTTCGAAGATGTCAAGGAACTGACGATGGAGGGGCTCGACGAGGCGCCGCCGGCCGGGCCGCATTGACGGGACGGCGCAATCCGGTGGAGCCGCGGAGCCGGAAGTAAATTGCAATTCGGCAGGCCGATCCAGAATCGAATGGGGCAGGTAAATCTCACTCTGGCCGGTCCGCCACCGGCTGGGCGGTGTGGGTTCTTATTGAATCCGCCACATACACCGCGATGGCGGCCCAACACAAACCGAAGCTGACGAGCTTGGCGTGATCCAGCGGTTCCCGGAAGAGAACGATCGCCACCAGAAATTGGAGCGTGGGACCGACGTACTGCAGGAAACCAACGGTTGAGAGCGGCAACCGCCGCAGCGCCGCCCCAAAAAGCAGCAGCGGTATCGCCGTAATGACTCCGAGGAAAGACAGCAGCCCGAGGGTGCCGGGACTTGGCTGGCTCGTCGGCAAAGACATCAGTCCCACGAGGGCGACCGGCAGCAAGACCGTTGTCTCCACCAGCAGCCCGTGCAGCGTATTGATGTCCACCTTTTTCCGAACCAGTCCGTACAACCCGAATGAACCGGCGAGCGAAAGCGCAATCCACGGGATTCGCTCGCCCCGGAAGGTGAGATTCGCGACCGCCAGGCCGGCGATGGCGACGGCCACCCATTGCCAACGGCGCAAACGTTCGTGTAGAAAAACCATGCCGAGCGCCACCGAGAACAGGGGATTGATGAAATACCCCAAACTGGACTCCAGGAGTTGTCCCGTGACGACCGCATGGATGAACACCAGCCAGTTCACCGCAATGAGCACCCCGCCCGCGGCGAGGAGCAACAAGTTTCGTCGCTCGCGCACGACGGGTAACAGGAGCGGCCACTCACGCCGAAGCGAGACGATGACACTCAGAAATACCGCCGACCAAAGGATGCGGTGGCCAAGGATGACCCACGGCGAGACGTGAGTCAGCGCCCGGAAGTAGATTGGAAACACGCCCCACATCGTGTAGGCGGTCAGGCCATACCCCAGCCCCGCGCGGGTTTTGCGCAGTTCCTTTGCTTCCCGTACGCTCATTGCAGTTCCGGCCATGCCCGCGAACGTAGCAGTTGCCGCCTTGCTGGCAAGGGTGCGGGCGGGCGAGGCCGGGCGGGCATCGCCAACCGGCTGAGCCACCTTTTCAAATCGGAGGTTTCAGATTGCAGCAGAGCCTTCTCCAGCAGGCGGCATGGCACACGGCCAGCGGCGGGTCCACTTGGACCAGATCAGGAAAATGATTACTCCCAGCAACAAAGTCCCAAGGCCGAACAGGATCACCTTCCAGTCCGCCGTCCCAAACACGAACAGCCAGCCAACCAAAGCCACGAAACACGGCACGGGATATAGCCAAATGCGATACGGACGCGCCAGCGCCGGCGCCCGGCGGCGCAAAAGCATCACGGCGACCACCTGCCCCATGAACTGGACGATGATCCGCGTGATGAGCAACGCGTCGATTACCGTCATAAGCGGAAGAAAACTGCATACGATGGAGACCAGTCCGATCACCAACAGCGAGATGTGCGGAAAATCCTTCGTCGGATGCAGGCGGCCAAAGACCTTGAAAAAATCCCCATTCTGCGCCGCTGCATAGGGAATCCGCGAATAACCCAGCATCAACGCAAACACCGATCCCACCGCGGTCCAAAGCACCATCACGGTAAAAACCCCCGCGACTTTGGCCCCATAGAGTTTTTCCATGAACATCGAGGCCACCGCGTCGGGGGGATCTTTCGCGGGCACAAATTCGCGCCACGGCACCACGCCAATGAGCGAAAGGTTGATGGCGAAATAGATCAACGCCACCGCCGCCAGGCTGATCAGAATCGAACGCGGGATAACGCGCCCCGGCGATTTCACTTCCTCGCCAATGTAGCAAACGTCGTAGTACCCAAGGTAATCGTAGATGCCGACGCGGGAGGCGGCCCCCAAGCCCAATAAAAACCCCCAGGAGAATTTGAACGCGCCCGGGGGAAAATCAAACGCGAGCCTAGGATTAAAGTGCAACGCCCCGCTGACGATAACGGCGCCGACCGTCACCAGCGTGCCCACCCACAAACTGACCGTGATCTTGCCGATGGTCGTGATGCGGCGATAAAGCAACGCAACCGTCATGGCGGCCACCCCGGCGGCGACCAGTTGGGCCAGGCGAACATTCTCGGGCTGGGTGAGGGCGGGGAAAAGATAACCCAAGTAGTGGGCAAACCCGATGCAGCCCGACGCGATTTCCAACGGCCCGCTGAGAATGAACTGCCAGATGAACAGGAAGGCCATCAACCGCCCGATCGTGGCGCGGCCGAAGGCCTCGCGCAGATAATGATACGAGCCGCCCGAGCCGGGCATCGCGGCCCCCAGTTCGCTCCAGACCATCCCGTCGGGAACGGCGATGAGCAGGGCGATGAACCATCCCAGCATAGATTGCGGTCCGCCCAACGCCGACATCAGCGCCGGGATGGTGATGAACGGCCCGACGCCGATCATGTTCGACATGTTCAGCGCCGTCGCTTGCAGCAAACCAAAGCGGCGCAGGAGGTGATGGGATGACGCTGGTTGTGGGGCGGCTTCCGATTTCATGGTGGTCGCGCGAACACGAAGCAGCTTACTTTCCCCTGCCCTTCATGCCAATCCCAACCCCACGCGAGCCCAAAACGGAACCAGCGCCAATCCTTTCCCGGAGTCGGGTGGTTGCGCGCGGATTAATTTGAGCATCGTGCTGGTGCAGCCTGGCGATTGATCGATCGCTACTTCCGGCTTTGCGCGTGACCCTGGTTCATGTCCGCGCCGGGAGTTGGAAAAGCTCACGCAGTCCGGCAACTGCGGCTCCCAGGAGACGTTCGTGCCCCCCGCGCGCGAACGGAGTCTGCCACACCGTATAGAGATTCAAGTCGTAGAGCGGCGTGGGCGGGAGGTAGCCAGCGGAGCCATTGGACAGGTTCAAGACCAGCAACGGGGTGTTGGGAAACGCGGCGCGCAGGTGGGTTTGAAAGTTGGAGTAAGTTTCAAAAGACGTCGCACACAGGGCGGCATCGCCGAGCCGCCAGAGCCAGATTCTCTCCCGCGAGGTGTGGCCGTCCCCCACTGAAGCCCGCACGCCCCGCTGCCGCAGCAGGCGCTCGTACCGAAAGCCATCAGGCTTTTCTGCCAGCGCGGCGTCAATTTGCGCGAGGGTTGGCAGGTCGGATTTCAAATCGAAGTCGAGCGCCAATGAAGCTGTGCGCAGCGAAGGGTTGGCAGGTGGACGGCAGGCGTGCCACAGGGCCAGGGGCGCGCCCGACTCCAGCGGCCCGTCGTATTGCAGGTGCGAACAGCCGGCCGCCAACGGCGCGAGGGTGGCCAGCGCGGCATGCCCCAGTTCGCGACCGTGGCGGTCGGCCAGTTGGGGATCGCCGCTGTATTGTTCGGCGGGCGCGAGTTCACCTGACGCGCCTTGCAGAAAAAGACAGGGCCCGCCGCCGGTCTGGCTCTCAATCAACTCCCGCATCGCGCCCGGATAGTCCGGGGAGATGAGCGTGTTTTCCCAGGCGAGCGTGGTGGGATGACAGGCGTAGTTCACCAATGTGGCGAGCGTGCGACCGTCATCGGCGAACAACCGGGCCGTGAGGAGCGTCTCATCGGCAACCCCAGCCGGATTGAACCCGGTGAGAAAACGTTCCGGGTTTGCGGGGTCAGGCAAGTCGCGCTGGGTGGCCAGGGCGCAATGCCCGTGATGGAACAACGCCGTAGCCGGCTCCAAGTTGGCCAACGCTTCCCGACCGCCGCGCACACAGGACGCGGTGAGCCGGGCGAGGTAGTCCCGGCACGCCGCAGGATTCGCCTCCGCCGGGGCTTCCGAGTCGAGCACCGGCCCGGCGTGGGTATGGGTGAGATGCACAATGACGCTGGCCTCTGGCAACGCGAGTTGGTCCCGCACTTGCGCGCAGAGCGCCGCGGCATCGCGCCGCCGGCGCCACCAGCCGAGATCCAGACTCAGCAGCAGCAAGGGCGGCCCATTCCCATCGCCGGGGGCCATCGCCAACGCGGTGCCCGTGAGCCGCTGATGCACCCCTTGGGCATACCAATGCTTCGCCGCGCCCCAATTCTTAGTACTCACGTCGAGTCCGGGCGTGATGTCCCAGCGGCTGACGCCAAGGCGGGCGCGGAAGCCGCGAAAGCGTTCGTGAAGGCGGGCGTTCATGATTTCTTTACCGGATTGCGGAGCAACGAGAGCCCGCCATCGAGCAGCAGCGTTGAACCCGTGAGATTCCGATGCGCGGGGGAACACAAATAAGCGATGGCGGCGGCAACTTCGTCCGCCTCGATCAGTTCACCAACCGGCACCGCCGCACGCGAACGGGCGGCGCAGTCCGGGTCTTTCTTGAAAAACTGTCCGCTCAAGCCGGCGTTCACATAGCCGGGTGCCACTTCGTTCACGAGAATCCCTTTATCGGCAAGCTCCAGCGCGAGGCATTGAGTCAACATGCGCAAGCCGGCCTTCGCCGTTGAGTAGGCGGCGAGCTCGACGTGCGGCGCATGACCCGCCCAACTGCCGACGAAGACGATGCGCCCGGGCATTTTCTGTTCGATCAAGCGACGCGCGCCGGTGCGGGCGGTGAGCCACGCGCCGGTAAGGTTTACGGCTAGCGTGCGATTCCAGTCGTCCAAGGTGGCCGCCAGCGCGCTGCTCAAGGACACAATGCCGGCGTTCACCACGATGACAGAGGCCGGATCGCCGAAAGCGGACTCCACCGCACCGAACCAGGCCTGGACGGAAGTCTCGCTCGCCACGTCCACTTGGTGAACGTGAAAACCGGCGGTGTCGCGCCCCGTTAGATGCAGATCGCCGAGGGCCACGCGGCAGCCGGTTTGTTTCAAGGCGTGCGCCGTGGCGAAGCCGATGTCGCCCAAGCCGCCACTGATGACGGCGACGGGTTGAGTTGGAAAGGTTGCAGTCATGAGAGGTTCTTTCAAGAATCTGTAGCCGCCGACGTTAGTCGGCGCAAATCAAATTAACGGGAGCGCGGACTAACGTCCGCGGCTGTGGAACAAAGTCGTCGGAGCGCTGCGAAAAGTCGCAGCGCCTCGTTTTCCGTGGCGGCATCGAGCTTGAATCCAACCGGCCCGCGCACGCAGCGGTTCTTCAGGACGCCCTGATGGTGTAGGAGAAGTTTCTCGACCGCAATGAAGCCATCCAATCCGTGCTGGAGCGAAATGAGCGGGGCGATGAGGCCTTGCAGCGCCGTCGCCCGGGCCAGGTCGCCGGCTTGCAACGCGTCCCACTCGGCGCGAATGGCCCACACGATTTCCGTGCCGGGCATCGTCCCCGCGATGCCACGCCGATGCGCATCGAGCAGGGCGATACCGCCGCTGCCTTCAAAGATGGCGGCCTTGCCCGCCGTGGCCTCGCGCAGCAGGGAAAGATTTTGTCCCAGCGGTTGGGCTTCCGGCTTGAAAATCACCCGCTCCGGATGATGGCGAAACAGATCGGCCTGCGCCGTGATCGGCAGAGGCGCGCCCACGTAACCGCTCGCATCCTGCACCACGAGTGGCAGCGTGGTCGCGGCCAGAATACTTTCGTAATAGGCGATGACTTCGGCAGCGGACGCACGGGTATTGGTCGGCGGAATGGCCATCAGCGCGGTGACCCCCGCAGGCTCCGCCGCCCGCGCATGCCGCACCGCCTGCCACGCGCTCTCGGCACCGACGCTCATCACCACCGAACCGCGCCCGTTTACGCTCGCGACCAAGCGGGCGGCGAGTTCGTCTCGCTCGGCATCGGTGAGCCGCAGGATTTCAGTCACCATCGCGGCGACCACACCGTGTGCGCCGTTGGCAAAGGCCCAGTCCACTTCGCGGTCGAGTGTTTGCCAGTCAATCGAATCGTCCTCGCCATAAGGCAGTTGGAGAACGGGAAGAACTCCGGAGAGGGTAGTCATAAAACGAATGAGTGCTTGGGTTGTTCGGATGTCGGGTCACCAATCCCCAACTGATCCATCGCGATAGAACACCCGTTGCAGGGCCTCTTGTTGGAACGGATGCTTCTTCACCTCGTTTTCGTTGATCTCGATGCCTAGACCGGGACGCGTGTTGGGGCGCACGATGCGGCCTTTCGTTTCCACCGTGAAGCCTTCGCTCACCACATCCTGACGCCACGGCACATCACTGTGAACGCTTTCGCAGATGATGTAGCTCGGGGTGGCGAAGCCGAACTCCAGCGAGGCAGCGGTGCTCACGGGGCCTTGCGGGTTATGCGGCGCGAGCGCCACGCGATACGCCTCCGCCATCGCCGCGATGCGCCGCGCTTCGGAGAGGCCGCCGCAATGCGTGATGTCCGGCTGCAAGACGGAGCAGGCGCGTTTTTCGAGCAACTCACGGAAAGCGTGCTGCGAGACGAGCCGTTCTCCGGTGGCGATAGGCGTCTTCACGGCGCGCTGGATGAGCGCGATGTCCTCCATCGTCTCGGGCCAGCAGGGTTCTTCAAACCAGTAGAGGTTGAAAGATTCCAGCGCCTTCGCGAACAACAGACCCATGCGGGGCGAGGGACGCGCGTGACAATCCACCATGATGTCAATGTCGGGGCCGACCGCCTCGCGCATCGCCGCCACGCAACGCTCCGCATAAAGTACGGGCGCATTGCCTTCCAGCGGCATCGTCGAGGGCACGGCCATGGATTTGAACGCGGTGAAGCCATCGGCGACGGCCTGTTGCGCCAGTTCGCCAAAGCGATTCGCATCGCTCACGTCGGTTTCATAGAAGTCCTCCATCTTGCCGCCGCCAAGATGGCAATAGAGCCGGATGTAGTCGCGCACGGGGCCGCCCCAGAGTTGATGCACCGGCACGCCATGAACTTTGCCGAGAATGTCCCAGAGCGCGACGTCAATGCCGCTGATGGCGGTGCCGCGCACGATGCCGTTCCCATGCCAGAAGTGCTGGCGATACATCATCTGCCAGAGATGCTCGATGCGCCGCGGGTCTTCACCGATCAGCAGTTGGGAGATGTCCTCCACCGCGCCGACGACCGCGCGCGTGTGCCATTCCAGGGTGGCTTCGCCCCAGCCCCACAGGCCGGGTTGATCGGTGAGCACTTTGACAAAGACCCAGTTGCGCATCCGCGCATGGCAGACGTGAGTTTCGATGGCGGTGATTTTCATGATTAAATCAAAGTCCCTTGGCCGGGCCGTAAAACTGGAACCAGAACATATAGGCATAGAGCGCGGCCATCAAGCCGACGAACAACGCCCACCAGAAGAACAGGCTGCGCACGCCGCCGTAGATGCGCCGCTCCGCCTCGGGCAGCGCGGCCATTTTGGGCGACCAGATGATGCCGGCAATCTGACTGGCGGCGGGCGCGCGCGTCACCAGCGAGATCACGACCATGAGCGCCATGCAGGTGATCCAAACGGCGAAAGTGCGGTTGAGCCAGTTGTCATACGGGATCAGCCACGCGAGGCGCTTGAACATCACGGCCTCGACGAACCATGTGAACGGGAATCCGAACCAGAGCACGAACGTCGCTGCGGCGGCCGTGGCGCGGCCCCAGAGCACGCCCACGAGAAACACCGCCGCAATTGGCGCCGCCACCCAGGCGCCGATGTTTTGGATCAACAGAAAGACGCCAAGTTGTTTCTTGGTGAACCAGATGGCGAGCAACGTGGCGATGAGCAGGATGACAAAGCCACTTACCCGACCCACGTGCACGAGGTGGCCTTCGTCGCGCCCCTTGCCGAGAAAGGGCTGGTAGAGATCCATGGTGAAAACCGTGCTGCAAGAGTTTAGCACGGAGCTGATGTGCGACAACAGGCCGCTGGCCAGTCCGGCCATGACGATGCCGCTCAAACCCACGGGCAGAAGCTCCCGCACGAGTTTCGGAAACGCCAGGTCCTTGTCCACCAGGCCCGGGTAGAGCCGGAAGGCCACGATGCCGGGAATCACCACCAGCAACGGCAGCACGATCTTCATGTAGCCCGCGAAAACCACGCCCATGCGCGCGTCCCACTCGCTGCGCGCACCGAGGCAGCGCTGTACGATGAACTGGTTGGTGCAGTTATACCAGATCCCGATCGAAAGAAAGAGCGTCCACACGCCGAACCACGGATAATTGGGATCATTGGCCGGGAACGTGATCTTGAACTTCTCCGGCGCGTCATGCATCAACGCGCTGAGGCCGCCGACCTTGTCCAGGCCCACCACTGTCACCACCAGCCCGCCGATCATCATCACCACGAACTGGAGGAAATCCGTCCACGCCACCGACTTCAGCCCGCCATAGATTGTGTAGCTGCCCGCCAGGGCCGCCAGCGCGAGGATCGTGACCGTTTCATTCACATCGAACATGCCGCGCATCGCCTTCGCGCCCGCGAGCATCACCACGGCCATCTGCGCCACAATCCACAGCCCGAGACAGCAAACGGCGAAGAGACGGCGGCAATGGGCGTTGTAGCGGCGCTCCAGAAATTCCGGCATCGTGTAGAGTCCGCCGCGGATGTAGAACGGGAGAAAAATCCAGATCAGCGCCGAGAACGTGATCACATTGCCCCACTCCCACTGCGCCACCACGAAACCCACGCCATACGCCACGCCCACCATGCCAATGAAATGCTCGGTGCTGATGTTCGCCGCGATGATGGAGCCGCCGATCGCATACCACGGCAAGCCCTCGCCCGCGAGGAAGTAATCCCTGGCATTCGCAGTCTTCCGGCGTGCCACCCAGAGGCCCAACGCGACCGTGAGCAGCAGGTAGATGCCGAACAGGACAAAATTCAAGGTCTGCATAACCGCGTCCATCACCTCATCGGATTCACTTAAATCAACCGAATGCTAGTCACCTGGCGACCAATTGCAAATGGAAGGCCCGCCCAAGCCAGGCCCCGTTTCACGCATGCGCCAGGCTCACCCACCAACCCGCGAGCAGAACTCCGGCAGCCCCCGAACCCCTGGCCGCAGCCGGAATAACGCGCCCGCACCTGCGCCTTCCGTTGCTCGCTGGTCGCCGCCAGCAGTTGTCACATACAGGTCGTCGAGGTCGTCGCCGCCAAAGGTTACGCTGGAAACCTTCCGCGCCGGAAACTGAATCCGCCGCTCCTCCCTGCCATCGGGGGTGAACCGCACCAGCGCGCCACCATCCCACCGGGCCGACCAGATGCCCCCCTCGGCGTCCACGGTCAGGCCATCGGGCACGCCTTCGTTCTCGGGCGTGCGTGCGAACAACCGCCGGTTTGCGAGATCACCGCTCCCCACGTCATAGTCGAAGCGGTAGATCTCACGTTTCGCCGAGTCGGTGTAATAAAGGTGCCGCCGGTCGGGCGTGAAGCCCATGCCGTTGGAACAGCCGATGCCGTCGAGCAGCTTCGTCAGCCGGCCATCCGTATCGAGTCGGTAAAGCCGGCCAGCGCGTTCCCCGCACGGCATGGTGCCGCAGAACACCCGCCCCGCCGGGTCGGCGATCACGTCGTTGAAACGCGAACCGCGTTCGTCTGGAATCTCGGGAATCACCGTCGTGAGTTGGCCGGCGTGCCAGATTGCCACCGCGCCGCGCGCCATGAACAGCAGCAGCGAGCCGTCGGCCTGGATGGTAAACCCGCCCACCACCTCGCCCGCGTAACACGACTCATGCTGGCCGGTAGCGGGGTCGTAACGGAACATCCGCCCTTCCGGGATGTCGGTCCAATAGACGCGCTGCTCGGTGGGATGCCACAGCGGCCCCTCGCCAATCACGCACGGACGATCCGCAACGAGTTCTGGTTTCATGGCGCGGCTCCGACAAGGACCGACATAGGTTCACACATTTGTTCGCGGTGAACCCGCACGGGCAAAGTCGCTGGTTGATTTGCTCCGGCAGGGGCGAGTCGGGCGGCGTCGCGCTCGTTGATGAGCGGCCTTCCGCCGGCCTCAAGCACCGCCATCACGACCCCCGCGCTCACGCCGCAGTTGCTGGCGGCGCCAGTCACTAGCCCGTTTCTTCCTGTGAGGTTGGGCATAATTTGTTATCGGGCCAGGCAGCCGATTCTTTCAAGCAAACCGGGACGACCTAACGGTGCGGATAATGGGCCGAGGACTGGAGCGCCGGCGGCGAGGTGAACCCCGTTGAACGCACGGCCAGGCGGCGCAAACGAAGCCGGCCGGCGAAGGGCACATTCACTTCTCGTTCGATAACTTTTCACGCACGCGTTTCTGCAGGTCGGTAAACACCTTGGAGTAGGAACTCCAGTAAGATTCCCAGCCGGGGAGGTAGTTCTTCTGTTCTTCCGGGAACCGCCCGGCCCAGGCGATGATTTTGTCCGCCCACGTGCAGCCATCGGTGAGCAGCTCCACGGCGCGCAATCCGTCGGCCCTCCCGCTGCCGCCGACACACTGCCAGCCGAGGAATTGGCCCTCGAACTGGCAGCAGGCCAGTTCCAAGCTCAGTTGGTGAAGCTCGCAGACCTCGCGCTCGCGGCGCAGGCGTTCGGCGAACCGGCCGGCGGGAGCCGCTTTCAGCGCCTGCTCGAGTTGGGCGGGCAGCGCCTGATGGATCTTCTTCGCCGCCTGGGCGTCGGCGATCTTGGCCTTGCGCATGGCGGGCTCCAGGGGCGGCCAGGTCATGTCAATGTAAGGGCCGGTGATCGGATCGCCGCTGAAGAGCCGGGCGCAGGCCTCGTCCACTTTGCGGTAATAGTCCGTCATGGTCCCGGCCGAGGCCGCGCCGTAATACTGCCGGCAGAAATTTTCCAGCGCCGCGTCCGCGTTCACATCCGCGTCCCAAGCCGACTGCGCGAAGAGGACCAGGGAAAAGGGTGGACTGCGCCAGTCACGAAAACAAACCATCAGGTTCTGGTGGACCGGCACGCCTAGACTTCGAAAATAGCGCGCGTCGGCGGGGATCGTTTCGAGTTGCGGCGGCTGCATTTCGCGGTCCAGCAATCCATCCGTGTAATAACCGAACTCATGGATGGTCCGGGGCGCCGTTTTGGAAAAGAGCGCGTGAAGGTCCTGCCAGTCAGGCCCATACTCCTCGCGGTTACGGCGGCAGGCGGGGTCATTGAACGCGTGCCGGTAGCAGCGTTCGCGGGGCGCGTGGAAGAGAAAGAGATTGGTCGCCGGGGCGCCGTTGGGCGGCTTGCCGGTGTCATGGTAGGTCAGGAGGGCAAGGCTCGCTTGGGGGTTCACCGGCGCGAGCACCTCGGCCACGGCGTTCATCGCGATCAAGTTCTGATCCGCCGGGGACAAGGCCCGGCACTTCGGGCAGCGGCACCATCCGCCATCCGTCAGATCGTCGGCCCAAACATGGAAATAGGTAATCTCAGGCAATTGGGCAAAGTATTCGCGAACGCCGTTCTTCAGCACCTCGAGGGCGCCCGAATTGGGACAGAAGTTGTGCTCTTTCACGCGCTCGCCCTTCTCATTCATTCGGAAATACTCGGGATGCAGCTCGAACAGTTGCCGCGGGACGAAATTCGGCAGAATGTGCCCCCCGAATTCCAGGATCATGTTGCGCGCCTGGAGCAGCGGGAGGTAGCGCGCCCGTGTGCTTTTCCACCAGTCGAGCGACTGGCCGTAGATCACGAGATTGTTGATGCGCCGCTTGGCCAGAAAGTCAATCCACTCCTCGAAGCGGTCATAATAGAAAGGATAGGCCACCATCACGGACCGCTCCCGAAACGAAGCCGACTGCGTCGTCGTCTGGTGCGGGAGGCGAAGGCTCGCGGCCATGGGTACGACCTCGCCCAATTGCCCGATGTAATACCACCGACACCCGAGGTCTTCGAGCAGTTGGTACGCGCCGTACAACGCGCCCCGCGGAGTGTGCCCGTGAATGGTGATGCGGTCGCGGGTCACGGTCAGGTCAAACCCATCCCGCCCACCCTCCGCACTGTCCACCATGATTTCGTGCGGTCCTGGCGAGGCGGCGTTGATAATCGGGAGTTCCGCCTGCGTTATCGCGCGGATATACTTGGCGAGTTCCTGGGCCGCGAGGGTCTCCGGCCCCGTGGCGTTCGGACGCAGAATGATCTTCCAGTCCGATTTGCCTTCGGTGACCAAGTCGGTCTGGCCTAAAGAAACCTCCCGGCGGGAGTTGGCGCCGGTGAGGTCGCCGACCGCAGCGGGCAGACGCTCCACCACCACCGCCCAGAAGCTGGCGGCAACAACGACCGCCACCGCCCAGTTTGTCAGCTTGGTCTTCAAAATCTTGACGAATCCATCCTGCAAATGAAACCGGCAATCGTAAACTCCAAAAGCCGCTTGCACCCCGAATCGTTGGCGACTTTGGTGGCCGTTTCTGGTTTTGATTCAACTCCAAGTCCGCCAACGACGAGACCAACCCCTCCACCGCGCGGGACCTACGGCCCCCCGGAAAGTGCCTCGATCCACGCGAGGTTCAGGAAGCGCCCCTTGGACTTCGGATTGCTCTCCGCCAGAACGATCACCTTTAAGTTATGCGTGCCCGGTGATAGTCCGGTGAAATCCCACTGGGCTGGCTCGCCGCGGTTGGGCCCGTACTCGTCGAGGACGCCCACCACCTTGCCATCAATCTCCACCTGCCCGCGCGCGCCATCGTCGTAATGGAAGCCGTGGATGCGAACGCCCGTGCCCTCGAACGTGTGCTCCACGCTCGCGCCGGGCGAGGAGGCGGTCTGCCACTGATTGAAGTCGGTCCAACCCGCGCTGAAACGGTAGCCTTCCCAGGACCGCCGCGTGAAGTTTTGCACGGGGTCCAGATACATGAAGTAGGGCTCGCCCGCCGCGAACTGGTAAAAAGGTCGAACCAGCAGCGCTTCGTCCTTGCCGGTCCGGTAATTCAGCGGCTGGCCGGGCACCGGCTTGAGGGTCTCGTTCAGCCGGCCGTACTCAATCTGGCGCGAGGGGTTGCCGTCCGCCGAGCGCACCGCGAGAACCACCGGCCCGCGCATGATGGCGGCGGGATATTCATTCTTGGGATCAATCCGGCTCAGGTGGAAGGCCATGGGCAGCTCGATTCGCAGGCGGTCGCCGTTGGACCATTTACGGTGAATTCGTGCCCAGTTGTCCGTGCCCAGCTTCACCGCGACGGGCTTGTCGTTTACGGACGCGGTCAAGGTTTTTGCCAACCAAGACGGAACGCGCACCGCCAAACCGAACTCCTGCGGGCGAGCCACCGCCACCGTCAGCTCGGTGGCTTCCTCTTCCGGGAAGCGCGTCCGCTGGGTCACCACCACCCGCTCGCCCTGGCACCGCCACGCGACGGTAGCCGGCGCGAACTGGGCGACGTAGAGGCTGTCCTCGTCGTGCAGGTAGATCAGGTCCTGATAGTCGGCGGTCAATTCGACACGCGTGCCCGAGCAGCAGGGCCAGCCGTCGGGGATCAACCGCTTGGCGGCGCCCCCCAGATTGTAGTCCGAGTAATAGAAGACCCGCCCCTCGGCGTCCATGGGGATGCTGGCGCCGACGCCGTTGAGCAACAGCCGCTCGGTCCAGTCGCCGTAGCGCGCGTTGCCGGTGCAAGTCATCAGGTACTTGGTCAGCTTGAAACCCGCCCAGGATCCGCATTGGGTTTCGAAGTGGTTTCCGGTACTGGTGAGCGTGCCGGGCAGCGCGGCGCGCGGCATGAGCGTCTCGTTGGGCCCGAAACCGCCAGTCGCATAGGCCTCCTGCTCCTGGATGAAATCAAAGGCCGCTTTCAGGACGTCCAGATAGTGCTCATCGCCCTTGACCAGATACGCCGGCCCGGCACCGCAGAACGAGTTCACGTGGCTGTAGGCGTGATACCAGCCGCCCCACCCCGGCCGGTCGAAGACATTGGCCCGCTTGGCGATCAGATTCCAGAAGTCGGTGTACTCGAAGCGCTCGGCCAAACGCCGGCACCGGGGATCGCCTGTGGCTTGAAACGCCCGATAGAGGTTTTCGCTCAGCGTGTACCACTCGCCGTTGCGGACGTACCAGTTGGCGTTGGTCGTGTTGATCTGCTGTTCCACGCCCGCCACGTTCGTTTCGGCCCAGCCGATGATGCGGCCCAAGTGGGTTGCGGCCCGTGGGTCGCCGCCGTAAACGATCATGTCCACCAGGCCGCCCACCAGCTTTTCGAAGTGGTACGGAGCGAGGTCAATCGGCTTGGCCTGCAGCGCGTAGCCGTCGAGCTCGATGCACTCCGCCCAGCCCTCCATCAGTGCCTGCGCTTTCCCCTTGCACGCCGGGTCGCCCGTGGCCGCGTAGAGCCGGGCGAGGCCGGAGAGGAACTGGCCGAAGATGCCGTGACCGATGTAAACCCCTTTCAAGTCGGCGCCGGGTGCCGGTCTGCCGGCCCGCTGCCGATAGGGCTTCAGCAAGTCGTCGTTGGGCACGCGGAGGTAATAAGCGCGCACCTCCTCGACCTGCTGCCGCAGCCGGCCGCCGTCCAGCGTGACGCCATCGTAATCAAAGGTGTTGAGAATGGTCTTGCCGCTACGGGCGGGTAATGCGGCGATCGTCAAGACGGGCAAGTCCATCGCCGAGCCATCGAGTTCGAGCCGGATGACGGTGTCCAAGGGCTCGTGCGCCGACTGGGGCACGCGAACCACAAGCTCGCCCTCTGCCTGCCTCACCTGCGCCGGACCGCCCGCGAGCAACCGCGCCGCCGTCACTTTGCGGGGGATGTCGGGAAGCGTGACGTGGTCGCCGTCCCATTGATAAACGTGGAGATAAATTGTGTTGCCCTGACGGGTGCTGGCGATGGCTTTGGTCGGCTTCCACGGCCCCCCGCGCGTGCCGTAGATGCTTTCGCCATACTTCGCCAGCCACTCGCCCATTTCAACGAGCCGGCGGGCCTGATCGGCGGGAATCACGCCGGTCGCGTCCGGCCCCACATCCAGCAGTAAATTGCCGTCCCCCGTCGCGCAGCCCAGCAGCGTGTGGAGACAATCCGAAAACGATTTAACCTGCCCATCGGGCCGGTAGGACCAGCCGCCGTCCGGAGCGTTGACGAGGCACATGCATGATTCCCACGCCCGGGTATTCTGGAATTCGCCAAGCCGTTGTTCCGGCGTATCGAAATCGCCCGCCAAAGATTCCACCTTTTGTCCGAAATAGCCGCTTCGGTCGTTGACGAGAATTTCCGGCTGGAGCTGTTTGACCAAAGCCAGGATTTCATCGGCGTGCCAATACTGAAGGGAATCACCCTTGCCGAAGCTGTCAAACCACATCACGTCCACCTTCCCATACTGGGTGAGCAGCTCTGTCAGTTGCGCCTTGAGGTATTGCTGATACTTGGCGTTGTCGCCGATGCCGTAATCGGGGTGATGCCAGTCGCGCTGGGAATAGTAGAGTCCAAAGCGGAGGCCCGCGGCATGGCAGGCCTCGGACAGTTCCTTGACTACATCGCGTTTGAACGGCGTGTGCATAATGGAATAGTCGGTGAACCGGGTGTCCCACAGGCAAAAGCCGCCGTGGTGCTTCGCGGTAAAAACGACATACTTCATCCCGGCTTTTTTCGCGAGACCGACCCACTCGGCGGCGTTGAACCGCTGCGGGTTGAACTGGCGGTAGAGCTGGTCGTAAACCGGGTCGGCAACGTATCCGGCCGGCGCGTCGCCAATGTCCAGCGGGCGGGGCGCTTTCCGCGACCAACTGATTTCCGTTCCGGCGATGGACGACATGTCCCAGTGGATGAACAGCCCGAAGCGTGCCTCGCGCCACCAGCCCATCCGGGCATCCCGTTGCGTTGGGGTTTCCGCCCCGGAAACCAGCGTTGCCGCCAGCGTCACCCAGACCAGGGCGAGCTTGAATCGGTTTGATTTCATAAAGTCGCACCCAAAGGACCATCGCAATGGACTGCCAGCTTCGGCCCCCGGCCAAACGGGAGCCGGGCGGCCGCCAGTTGGCGCGCATCGCGACGCCCATGCCTCCAAGCCAAAGCGCTCGCCTCCTCCGAACCGCCAAGCCACCCTGGGCCACCACGCCGCCCCCTGCCGCTCAGGAACGCTGCGGCCCCGGTGCCGGTGCGGGTCCGGGTGGCCCTCGCGGAGGTGGACGACTTCTGCGCCGCCGCGCATCCAGCAAGCGCCGTGCAAACAAGCATATTTATGCCAAGTGAACGCATGGTGACCTAACCGAGCAACAAGGTATCAAATCCACTTCCGCGTTGGAAACGGGATTGCTGCGAAAAATCGGACGCTGGCGTTGGGGCATTGAGCGGATTGTTTTTGGTTTCGACCGCAACCGGTGAAAGATGGTTCCGTCCTCGTCGTCGTGCGTGGCTTCGCATCCACCGGCCCGTTACCGGGGCATCTGCCAGGCTCGATACCGCGTACGGGCTCAGCGCGGACTTTCAGCCCGAAGCGCAACGCCGGGTACCACGTCCGCCCTTTCCTCACATGGCACTGAGCAGGCAGCGCCAAAGCACAACCACAGCATCCCCATCCTTCGCATCCCGCCCCCAGTTGTTTCTCGCCCATGAAACCCGGGTTACCCGCTTGAACGCCCGCGCCCGCGTGAACTGGCTGAAATCCGCCAACGGTCGGCCGCGTGTTTCCCGCACTAGGAACCCCAACGCATTCAGGGCTTGCCGTTGCGTCGCCACTGCCACCCGTTGTCGGGTTGCCAGGTCGGACAGGAAATCTCGGATTTGACATTCCTCCGCGTTCAGGATGCTTACCCCGTCCCTCCGGGCCGCCAGCCACCGGGCAAACCGGCCCGCCCACATTCGATACGCTTGCTCCGTTGTCCACTGGTAATGGCGCGTGCGCAACTCTCGGATCAACTTTTGCTCCCATTCCGGCCCGCCCAGATCGGTCGCGGCTAAGGGCGGCACTTTGGCGGCAAAGAAAGACGGTCGGGTTGGGTTGGCCGTCGCCGGTCGTCCGCCCGCTATCGGTAGCTGGTGCGCCCCGGCCTTGAAAAACCAGTTGAGGGCCGCCTTCCCGGTAACGAGTTGCGACACCCCCAACCGCCGCCGCCCTTCCAACTGTTGCATAAACTGCCGGGCCGAAGCCACCGTGGCCCTTTGCCGTGACGCTTTACAGAATTTGAGGTACTCGCAGATGGCCCGGCGATAGGCCGCCTGCTCCAAGGCCTTCAGGGCGGATGAGCAGCCTGACGGCTGCGGCGGCGTGATGGCGCTGGTCAATGGAATGGCCAGTGGCGGCGAGTTTGGTGAGGAAGGGACCAAGCGCAGTTGGCGCCGGTGCCGGATAGCCGGATGTTTGAGCGAAAGAGAGATAGAGCCCAACCCATTGATGATAGCCCCGACGCTGGGTCTGCGGCACCCGGGCCTGATCGAGCCTGCGCTCGAAACTGGCAACTAATTCTGCTGGAATATGCTGCATCGCATGCATCTAGCACGGTGCCCCCCAATGGCGGGCAGTATATTAATACCTGTGGAGCAGGCCCCTGAAAGTGTCAATCGGAAATGCGCTGGAATGAGCTTTACTGCGTCCCTGGAAGGAGTAATGGTAGGCCTCATGAAACGGGAATTCTCATCGGATGGAGGAGAGCCGTTGGTCTATCTTCCCAAATGGCAGGATAGACAAGTCTGTCTACTT
>JADLHS010000594.1 GCA_020848635.1 Limisphaerales bacterium | reverse complement strand
TCACCTCTGAGGTAATCCGACAAGCAGATTTTTAATTTTTCTTCGCTGGATTTTTCCAGGGACTTTTGCCGAGTTCCACCCGGTCGAACAAGGCCACCAAGGGACTGCCGGCTTTGCGCAGCGCGGCTTCATACTTGGTTTCCTCGTAGGGTTTACGATCCTGCCAGCAGCGCCAGATGACCCGTTGCCATTTGAACGCCAGAGCGCGGACGGCAGTGTGGTGGTGACTGCCTTTGCTGCGTTGTTGCAGGTAGTACGCCCCCGCCCACCGACACCACAACACGCTCTCCTTGGCATATTCATGGAAACTTTGCCGATGAAACTTCGGACAGCAGTAGCGCCGATGAATGTAACAACTGCCCCCGCTGCGCTTGGTCACCGGGGCCACGCCCGTGTAGCGTTGGAGTTGCGCGGCACTTTCGGGGAAGCGTTCGCGGTTGGCGCCCAGACTGGCCAGCAGGCGCGGGCCCAGCACCGGCCCGGCCCCCGGCAGACTGGCGAAGATGCTGCGGTCCGGATGGGCCGCGTAGGCCGCCGCGATCTGTTGGTCAAACTCGGTCACGCTCCGCTGCACCAGTTGGAGCTGGCGGCAGACCAACTGGACGCGCAGCACGAAACTCCCGATCACCGCCGTCTCGTCCGTGACCGCCACTGCTTTGGCCACCAACGCCAAGCGCTCGGTCTGCAAGCGGGTACTCCGGCTGCCGTGCAGATGGTAAAACGTCTTGAGCCGCTCGGGCTTGGCCTTTTGCACCGTCTGCAAGCTGGGCCATTTCAATAGGAACGCCGTGGCGAGTGGGCGCCACAAATCCTCGCCGCACAGCATCAAGGCCTGCGGAAAATACTGTTTTAACAGGGCGATCAGCCGGTTGCTCAGGCCCGTGCGTTCATCCACCACGGCCCGGCGATGTACGACCAACTGTTGCACCGCCCGCGTGGCGCTGTCCTCCGGCGCCCAGACCGGCAACTTGGCGTGGTGGGTCAGGAGCAGGTCGGCCAGGTACTCGGCGTCCTTCGTGTCGTCCTTGGCGCGGCTGGTGACGAAGGCCTCGCGATACTTCTGGAGCGAGATCGGGTTGATCGGATGGAGCGTGATCCAGTCGTAGGCCTCCAGGAACGGGATGAGATGGACGGCGGGTTGTTCCAGGCAGAGCCCAACGCGAGCGCCGGGATGTTGCTGCCGGAGTTCCAGGAGCCATTCCCAGAGCGCTTCGGGGGCGGTGTCGATCACGGCCGTGCGCCGTTGGTCGGTGTGCGTGTCAATCAGACACAGGTCGGCCTTCCGATCGGAACGATCCAGGCCGATGATCAGGTCATAGGGATTGGCAGTCATGTTAGTTTGTCCTTTCCGGTTGCCCGCAGACTTGACCCAGCGACGCCAATATAGAAGAGTCGTTCCGGGTTACAGAGACGCCCTCTTGAGTAGTCGTTAGAGGGTCAAGTCCCGCCCGGCGGGCCGGTCCATAAGCTCAAAGTCGTTACGACGACTGGTCGTTAGCAGACCTGACCCGCCGAGGCGGGCAAACCAATGACACGGATAGTGAAAACCCACGGGCCGCACCATCCGAATCGGGCCGCGAACTTTTTCGCGGCGACGAAGTTATTCACGGTCTGCGGCGCGGGCTTTCAGAAGGGCCCGCTGGCAGCCCATGAATAACTTCGGATTACCTATATTGGGTCGTTAGGCGGCACCGACCGCGCATATTATGCAAATCTCGAAACTCACTTGCCCCCACTGTCAGTCGCCGTATCCGCTCTGGCGACTCCTCATCAGGTGTCGCTCCCACGTTTGCCCACGCTGCAAGAGCAAGTTGGCGTTCACCATCGAGTCAGCCCAGCGACTCGGCGCTACGGGCGGCCTCATTGGCGCCTTGATTCTTTTGCCCATCATCCTCATTTGCGGCCCCATCATCATTCGTTCCTGGGTTTTCTGGCTCTTTCTCGTCGTCTTCAGCTACATTGCCGGGGGAGTGATTCGGGCGTTCGTATGTCGGTTCGCGCCTTACGAGCAGGTTCGAGCAAGTGCCAAGCGATGGCAGTTGTTCACCAATGTTTCTCCACGCCACCGGCAATTCCTTCTTTTGGGGTTCTCCGTCCTTCTTGCCTACATGATTCTCGCGCTGTTTGCGCGCTACTGGCCCATTTTGATTTGGTTGGTGGTGGGAATGTCTCCGGTTGTCATGGTCGCAGGTATCCTCAGTTCAATCGCAGGTTGGCACTGGCTTTTCGGAGAGCGAGGCATTCTACGGAGAGGGGGTTCGGATGATGCCGACTAAATGCGCTGCAGCTAAACCGGCCATCGCGCTCCGGTTGCAATCCAGGCGCCCCTTGAGCCGGGTCGCTGAGTTCACCTCGTTGGGCCACTTTATTATGCGTGTTCTAGGCTCGGTCACATCGCTGACACTTCTCATTGGATTTGCCTCGTGGGCGGCCGAGCCGAGGGTTCCTTTACCCGCCGATCTGGTCCGCTGTGAGCGCCTCCAACCAGTGTTTGAATCGAAACACATTTCCAAAGAACAAGGCCAAGCTTTGCTTCGACTTTTAGACGGAGGCAGAGCGCTGGAACGCTGGGACAAGAGATACACCGGGCACATGATTGCTGATC
Organism: Limisphaerales bacterium; assembly: GCA_020848635.1. Taxonomy (GTDB): domain Bacteria; phylum Verrucomicrobiota; class Verrucomicrobiia; order Limisphaerales; family JADLHS01; genus JADLHS01. Next base: position 1,198 of record JADLHS010000594.1, on the reverse strand, counting down.
CACCACCGTTTCGTCTCCTGCTAGAATTCACGCTGACGAATGGCGTCGTGTATCGCATTGGTTTCACGCGCGACGGAGGGGTGGTGGACTTGCCGGACCCTTCATTGTGGGAACCGACAGAGTCAGCTCGCAAGAAACTCGAGCAGGTGCTCGAAGCACTAGAGTCCGAGTTACGAGATGAGGTGGTCAGAGCACCCAAACCATGCACTTACCGCCTTGGAACGGTAGAAGACGGCGGCACACTTTCCGGGGTAGCACGGCTGTTCTACGGTGACGCCAGCAAGTGGCGGCAGATTTACCAGGCGAATCAGAAAACCATCAAAAACCCAGACACGATTAACGATGGCATCAGCTTGGTCATCCCGAAGCTGAGATGATAATGCCCAACAGAGTGCAGCGAACCCGGCATGGCGTCGCGCTTTGCAATCCACGCGTCCCGTGGGCCGGGTCGCTGGGTCGTTAGCCAGCATCCGCGCGATGTCACATTCATTCATCACCAATCCGGCGGTCGTGCGCTACGGACGATGGCGCAATCAATTCATCATCGCACCGGTCGCACTGACGCTCGCGGTCTTCTTTTGGTACAGGGGTGAGCATAGTCTGGGATTTTGGATTGCGATTGTTTTCTTGGGTGCGCTTACCGTTTTCAGCGTGTTGCCAAGTGACACGATATTTGATCCGGACAGACGGGACATTGAGCGGCGATGGAGCCTGTTTGGTGTTCTTCCGATATTCCGCCGTCATTTGGCGTTGGGCCAGTTTCGTCGGATTTGCTGGCGACACTTGCCTGGTGTCCAGCCGGGAGACTGTCACACTTGGATGGTCGGGTTCGAGCGCATCTCAGGACGTCCGATGTATGTGAGCTACTTCAACGTCACCCATGACGGAGTGTGCCGAGAGGCGCAGCAGTTTGCGGTCGAGTTGTCGAAGCTCACGGGTTTACCATTGAGTGATGAGATTCGAGCTGGCTAACAACGGCGCTGCATCTAACGGCGGCGGGCCGTCGCGGTTGCAATCGGCGCGTCTCGTGGCCGCCGGCGCTGAACTGGGTCGTTCGGCCAAGCCCGTCAGGAATACACTCGGCATGATCTCGAATCTTCTCATTAACACCCCGCTTCCGCGGGGTGTTCGCAGCGTGGAGAATGGCCAAACCGTGATAACGGTTTGGCCCCGGCGCGGAAAACCGTTGAAACGGTTT
>JADLHS010000593.1 GCA_020848635.1 Limisphaerales bacterium | reverse complement strand
GTGTCGTCGAACTCCGACGTGAAAATGATCGGCTGCGTCGGCGTGCCCACGGCGCGAAGCTTCGCCCCGACGGTCACGAATAACGCGCTGACGTTTTCAGCATTCGTCAGGTTGCCCTGCGAAACGCCCTTGATCACCGTGCCCGGCTCAATCGTCAGCGTCGCCGGCGCCAGCACGTGAACCAGCCCGTGCATCAGATACACGTTCGTGTTGGACCACGTCGTGTCCGCCGTGATATCCGCCGCCCAGACCACTTCGTTCGTCGCTTCCGCGCGCAGCGCAGTTGGCGTCCCGGCCACGCCGGCCGCCAACATCAGTACCGCCAGGAGAGGTTTATGTTTCATGTTCGTAGGTTCAGTTTGGTTTGAGTTAACTCGCAATTTGCGCCGGAATTAAGCCAGAGAATTGTTTCAGCCGAACGTCGGTCGTGTGACATCTTGGTGACTTGCGCGCATTGCTCTCGTGCGGCAGCCCGACGCCGAGCAAAGCCAAAGCTCAAAAGTCGAAAGTCAGCGAAATCGAGTAGGTCCGGCCCCGGGTGTAGGAGGAATAAATCGCCTCGGAGTCTTCGCCATAAGTGCGTTCGATCACCGGATCCAACAGGTTGCGAGCGGCCAGTTTTAGATTCAACTGTCGGCCGATGCGCTGCGAGTAAACAACATCCAAAATGGGCACGGGTTGTTCGAAAATGTCCGGGGCGCTCAGATTGGCAATGAGCAATCGCGGGCCGAAGATGTTGTAGTTGAGCGACAGCGTCGTGCCCCAAAGCGGGTTGTCATAGGTCAAATCGAGGTTGATGATGTAGGGCGACTGGTCGGACAACGGACGAGTCTTCCCCAAAAGATCTGGCCGGGTATGATTCCCCTGATCGCGCGCCGAAACACTCTCCTCGGATTGAATCAGAGAGACATTGCCCCCAACCGTCCAGTAACGGAAGTCATGGCCCATGAAATCAAGCGACTTCCGACCCTCGAACTCGACGCCGATGACGGAGGCTTCCGGCCGGTTGACAAAGGTAAGAATGCTGTCAGTCGAGGAGATGTTCTCTTTTTCAATCGGGTTGGTCAGGGTTTTGTAGAATACGCCCACCGAAAAAAGTTCCGTGGGCCGGGGATACCACTCGAGCCGCACGTCGTAATTCTTGATATCCGTGATCTGCAGCCGGGGGTTGCCGACGAGTTCCTCTTCCAGTACCGGATCATAACTGCGAATGGGTGCCAGTTCGCGGAAAGAAGGCCGGGCAATGGTTTCGCCGTAATTGAGGCGGAGATACAGATTGGATTTTACCGTCCACACCAAGCCCAGGGCAGGCAGCAGATCATCCTGCTGCAACTCTACGGTGTTGGTCGTCCCGGGGATGACGCCTTCGGAAATGACCGTCGTGTAGGCCGAAACTTGGATGTCCGTGCGCTCCATCCGGGCCCCGCCAATCAGGCGCAGCGATTCCGTGACCGGGAGGTCGAGCATGGCGTAGGCAGCCGGGATATCGCTGGTCCCGGTGTAGTAGCTGAAATCGGCCGGAGCCCGCACAAAGGTGTTGAAGTTGTAGGTAACGAAGTTGCCGTTGGTCACGATCGGATTGGCGCCGAGCGTTGTGGGCGTCAGAAAGTCATTCGGGTTGCCGGCGTAAGTGCCGTTGGGGTCGCTGAATTTCAAAATCCGCTCCCGAAAAGTCCGATCCGCCTGACTGCTGAACGCGCCAAACTTCAGGTTGCTCTCGAGGGCCGGGCGCAGATAAAAGGGGAGTAAGAAATCGAACTTGAGGTTTTGGTTCTGCTCTTCCAACTCGCGCCAATAGCGGCTCGGGAACTGGGGATTCAGGCTGTTGTTAAACTGACCGCCACTGGTGTTATAGAACGAGGTATTGGGCTCGTCCTGGGTGGTTGTCGTGAAGGTGGCCAGCCAGTCGAACTGCAGATCGCCCACGGAGGAAAAGAGATGGTCACCGCGGAATTGCTGCGTCTCCAGGGTCCGCTCGATGTACTGCAACCGATTCTGTTCCACGTCGGGGATCGAGACGTCGCCGGTCTGATCATAAATCTCGCCGTCCCGGATCCGGGCGGAGTTTTCCGTAAAGGTATTGTAGATGAAGTTGTAGCCCAAAAGATGGTCGGGCTGAAGCTGATACGCGAGGCTGGCGGTCCCGGCCCAGTTGACCACCTCGGTGCCCTTGGCTTCGGAGTAAGCGCTGTTGGTGCGCACCGTTTGCTCGCTGCCCAGCCCGTTGTAAACCACCCGATCCACGGTTCCTTCGGCGTAGGAACTATAGGCATGCGTGTAGGGGACACTGACGAAGACGCCGACTGGGCGACCAAACAAAAACGCCGTATCCCCAGCCGTCCCGACAAAGTTCATCGCCGGCGGGGTGGCTTTGGTGGTGGGTGCAAACGGTGACGGCCCCGCTAGCTGGCTAAGGTCGTTCAGTTTGGCGGCATCGGCCAGATTTGCCCGTTGGGTTGCGGTCGTGGGGTTGACACTGATCGGCCGGCTCAACGCGCTCCGGTAGGTCGGGATCCGAATGTTGGGATCCCAGAAAACCTGGTTTAGGTCCCGGTTGCCGTCATCCTTCCCCAGCCAGGTCATCGATCCCCCCGGGGTGGTCAGGAAATCTTTGTTACCCGTGGTCTGGGAATTGTAGGCCGAGGCCACTTCCAACGAGACGAAGCCCTTTTCGGGAAATGATTTGGTGACGATACTAATATTGCCGCCCGTGAAACTGCCAGGCTGGTCGGGTGTGAAGGTTTTGGTCACCGTTACGCGATCAATGATTTTTGCGGGAAACAAATCCAATCCCGCCGACCGGCGATACGGATCCGCCGAGGGCAGTTCCGCGCCGTTGAGCGTCGCGGCGCTGTAACGATCCGTCAACCCGCGGATCACGGCGTATTTACCTTCCGCCACCGTCGCACCCGAAACCCGGCCGACGATTTCCCCAGCGTCGCGGACACTGGTCTTGCTGATCTGATCGGAGCCAAAGGATACAATGGAAGCCGCTGCCTTCTTGCGTTCCACGTTGAGTTGCTTGAGCGTCGCCTTGGGGGCGGCGGCGAAAGCGGGGCGCGCCGGCGGCGGGGCGGTCACGCGCGGCATGGGTGCGTTGGTCGGGCGCGTTCCCATGCCCCCGCCGCTGCCCGTGGAGTGCCCTTCCCCCTGAGTGCGCGTGTCCTGAAAAAAACTATCGCCCCCTTGGGCCGCCGGCGCATCGCCCGCCACGGCCCGGCGGGTACCGCTGCTGGCCGGGGCTTGGGCGCCTTGATTGATGGGCGGCAGTTTGGCAGTTTGCGGTTGTTGTTTTTGCTGGATGGGCTCCGGCTTCTTGACGTCCTTCTTTTTGTCGTCGGTGACGACCTGTAAAATCTTGTTGGCAATTTCCTCCAGCTTGCCGGTCTTGTACGCCCAGAAGACCACGCCACCAACGAGCAGGATGTGAATGACCGCCGAGATTACCAGGCTCGTCCGGTCTTTCTTCGGTTTGCGGGGACTGGCCATGCTTTAAGTCGGTCGGTGGAGCTGGTGGTTAATCGGCATGCTCAGTTCGGACGCGGCGGCAATCGGGCATGCGGGAAACGGCGGTCAGTTCGCCGCCTCCGTGGCCAGGCCCACCTTGCCGACGTTCGCCGAGACCAGCACGTCGAGTACGCCGATGACTTTCTGATACTGGATGCGGGAATCGCCGCGCACCACGACGTTCAAGTCCGGGTCTACCTTGCGGAATTCAACGAGCGTGCGCAGCAGTTCGCTCTCATTCATCTCCACGGTGTTGAGGTAAATTTTCCCCGCATTGTCCACGGTGATATAGTTGACCTTCGCCGCGGCATCCTTGGGGCGACTCGTTGCACTGGGCAACGTCAGGTTCATGTCGTTGACGGCCGGCGCCGTGGTGATGATGAAGATGACCAACAGCACAAACGCGAGATCGAGCAGGGGCGTGATGTTTAGCTCGGTCAACGTGTGATGTTTGCTGCCGGAATATTTTTTCATGGCCGAAGTTTGGGCGGTTTAGTTTCCGGCCAGTTCGTATTTAGTCGCGCGTTCGACTTCGGCCGCCCGTTCCGGAAAGAACTTCTTCATGGCTTCCACCATCTCTTGAGACACGGAGCGGTTGTCCACATAAACGTGCTCGATGGCCGTGGCATATTCGGAGTTGAAGTTGTCCAGTTCCTGCGTGATCGCGCGGATGGTGGTGATCATGTAGTTGTAACCAAACATTGCCGGAATGGCCACGAACAGGCCGACTACCGTGGCGATCAGCGCGCCGGCCACCCCCGGCGCCATGGCCGTGAGGCTCGCGGCCTTCGCAATGGCGATGCCGGAAAACGTCTCCATCACGCCCCACACGGTGCCTAACAAGCCGATGAATGGTCCGCCCGCCACCGCCGTTGAGAGGATGATCATGCCTTTTTCGAGTGAGAGCGACTGGGCGCCCACCGCGCGCTCGAGCGTCACCCGGATGGATTCAAAGGCCGATGCGCTGACTTTCGTAACCGTGGATCGCGCCAGCATGTCGGTTTCCGCGCCATGCCCACCGGATTCGGAAAGGAGGCTCTTCGCCTGACCGCGCACAATCACCGGATTATTCTTCAAGTGGTAGGCCAACTCCTCCGCCCCTGCGGCGTAAACCTCAAACGCCGGCGCGCCCGCAAAATCGCTCCTTTGCTTGAACAACTCCAACGGATCGCGCGTGGCGCGGAAGGCTGCAAAAAATGCTTTGCCGGCCTTGTGAGCCATATAAAGCTGGCGTGCCTTGTTGATCATCACCGTCCAACTGAACATCGAGACGATCGCGAGCAATCCGATGGTGACCTTGCCCTCGACCGTTGCTTTCTCGAAAGCGAACGAAAGCGCGTTGGCAAAGAAGGGGGTGCATTGTATTTCCATAGATTTCGTTTCCGGGTTTGAAGCCAGCTGCTGATAGGCACCGCGGCGCTGACTTCCGGAAGCCAGCGTGGGGAAAGTGTTTGTCGCTTCCGTGTCGGCCAGGTTACGAAACAGTGACAACGCCGCTACCTGGGATTGGGGTCAGGGTGGGCAACGCGAAGTCCACTTCGAGGACCAAACTTTGGATGCCGCTGCTATGTTTCGATGGGATCCCCTCTGGCACACGCGCCCCTAAGTTCTGACAACTTTTCGCGCCTCCCTGCTTGTTGCCCTGCGCCCGGTGTCTGCTACTTGGTCAGCGCGGGTCGCGGACGGGGCTTATGAAATGCAAAAATATCTGTTTGGTGCCGGTGGCCGGGCCTTCCTCCTCGAAATTTCGCGCGTGTGGCTTTGCAGCACTTCACTCTTGCGCAACTGCCGCTTCAATTCCCGGTAATACAACTCATGTTCCCACCGCTGCGCATACAGCGCCGCCAATTCCCGCGCCGGCGACGTCTGCCAGTCCAACAAACTGGTCCACAACCGCAGTTCCTGACTGCGATGTCCTTTGCGCCCCACCCGCACCCGAATCTCCCGCACCTCGATCCAGTGCAAAATGCGGTTGGGGTTGCCTTTCTTTCGCACCGGCAACCGCACCCGTCGGCTGCCGTCCTTGCAGCGGCGGACGACGGTCGCCTTGACGTTGCTGCGGGCGCGAATCAAAAAGTGACTGCCCACGCGTGCGCCCGCCGCCAGCGCCTCGGCGGCAAACGCGGCGCACCCGTGCAATCGATCCGCCAGCAACAACGCCCCCTTGGGCAACTGGCCCAACAACCCGCGCGCCAACTCCCATTCCGACTGGCCCTGCCGCCCCAGCGCCGCCGCCAGCGGATTGTGCAGGCTGACTTCCAGCAGCACGTCCACCGTGAGCTTGGCAAAGGCTGCCCGGCCTCGTCGGCTTTTGGCCTTCTTGACCGAGCGATGGATTTGCGGCGTGTTGGTCAGACTGAACTGCGTGGCATCCAGCGCCAGCAGCCGCCAGCCGCGCCAGAACGCCTCGGGCTGCCGCCGACGGGTGGCCCGGGGCCGCAACGCGCGACGCATCAGATCGGCAAAGACCTCCCAGGGCAGTCGGGCACGCCGCTCGGCCCACGAACTGGCGGCCAAGCCGCGCGTCGAACAGTTGCAGGAAGTGTTGCGCCAAGGTGACCGCTCCGTTCAGGAAGTGAAAGATGAAGGCGGGCAACAGTCGGGGCAACGGCACGCGCGGTTTACACCCGCGCCGTTGCCCCAGCGCTGGCATGAACTCACCGCCCAAGAGTTGCTGCCACGCGCCCAAAAAGCCTGTGACATCCGGCTGAAGGCCACCGTCTGCGGGTCGTTTCTGGCGCGCGCCGGACGATCGTCGCAACTGAGGATGTTTTCACATCCACAGTGTAAGTATCTGATTATAAACAATGATCCAGAACTTTCTTCACCCCACCCAATCCCGAATGGCATTAGGGCTAGCCTCGTCACCACCGCTGGGGCTGCCCTTCGTGGTTCCGCGGAAACATTTTATCCCGGCCCGCCGGGACGCGGCTATGCGCTGGCGCAGCTTTTGATGGGGAATACCTCCCACTCTTTGACTTCACGGTTAAGGACCAATTGAACGTCCTGAAGCTTTAGATTCGTCGCCTGTTCGAGCGCCGCCGAGCGCGTGGTAAATGAAGTCGCACCTTCAATATCCAAGGTCCAGAAGTTATCCACGCTCAAGTAATGGCGCGTCGCGATTTCCTGAATTACAACCTTGGTGGCAATGAAGCTAAGGAATTGGCGGTCGTTTCGATTCCCATGGAAGGGGACGGCGTCCGAGTGATGGTCAGTGGTTTCCATACCGCTTACTCTCCCTCTGCCGCCGGCTGTCAGCAACCGGCTGGAACGCGGACTGGGGGCTCGGGGCTTCCCCTGTATTTGGGCCGGAAGCGAGCCGGCACCGTTTCCCTCGAAGCCTTGGCCGGGTTGGCTGGATGCCGATTTTCGGATCGATGGGATGCGCTGTCCCATCCGGCTGCAGGAAGTTCCCCGGGTGTCAGCGACGGCCATGCAAACCGGTTGGGCTTGGAGGCCGATTATAATTCAAATTACCCACTTGAACTTCTATCGCATGATGATTTAGTTGGCTCGCAACTAATTGGTTATTAGAAGGAACGGCACATGGAGAGGCAGATTCAAACGATCACAGACATGAATGTACGCATGGGAGCAGCACTATTGCTCCTTTTCGCGGCCAATCGTGCGTTCCGCCAAGGCACACTTACCGTTATCAACACCGGAAGGGGCAACCCTTGGCGTCGGAGGTGCGGTTCCTGTTCGTGGATGGGGCGCTGGTCCACCCAAGGCTGCTGTTCAATTTGGGATTTGCCACGGACGAAACCGCCGTTCCGAGTGCGTTCTTGGACTCAGTCACCGTCACGATGCAGGACGCAAATCAGATCTTTACCACGATTTACCTGGCCGCTGATGCCGCTGGCACCTTGTTGGCGCCGCCGCCTCCCGGCACGGTGGTCATTGATCCCGCCACGATCAGCACCAACGCCATGGCGTAGGCACTTTCGGTGAACGTGCCGGTGGGGGGGCAAGTTGTTGCTGGACCCGAATACGTTTGTGAACTTCACACAGCCGTCGAGTATGAATATGGCGGGGGAATTGGAGGTGCAGAATGGAGCGCCGTTGCGACTGGACGGCGCGAACCCGGCGCGGGATTTGACGCTGGCGGCGGGGAGCGTGACCCGCGGTTCAGGCACCTGCAATTTGAAGACGGCAATCGCCTGGTGCTCACTGCGGACACGATTTTGGGCTTCGGTTTGGTGGATTTCCTCGGTAGTTCGACCATCATCAGCGGCAGCACCCTCACCATTCCTTCTGGTGCGGCGATCCGTTTCGACCATGGTTCGACCAACGACGGACCTGTCGTCGTCAATGGCACGCTGACCCTTAACAAGGCTTCCGCCACATTGCGCATCAACGCCGCGCTCAGCCTGAACGCCAGCTGGAAAATCATTAATGCCGGAACCATCAGCGTTGCCGAGTTCGTCAACAACGGCGGCACGATCAATGGCAACGCACCAGTCGTCCTCGCTGCCAGCCTGGCGGCCCGGCTTCGGATCGAGCAGATCCTCCAGCCTGACCCCGCTCCGAACCTCGCCGCGAAAGCAGGCAACGCGGTGATGGTGAGTCGGGTTGTTGTTCTGAAATGGAACGCGAGCACGGGTGGCCAATTTCGTATTGAAGCTACGACCGATCTCCGGGTATGGACCAACCTGCCCGTTGTCATTTCCGAGCCGTGCGCCGGGATGTTCCAGGTGGCCTTACCGGCCGAGGATGGTGGTTCGAGGTTCTATCGGCTGCGCCGCCTTTGATGGTTGTCGCTCCGGGTTGCGGTTGCAGTTCGACATCCGCGGCAAGGCATCCGCCCCGCGTTTCAAATCTTCGCATTGCAATTGCGTCGTGCCGTCCGAGTGTTGAGTTTCCCCGGAATAGTCTCGGCTCAGGGGTAATCAATTATGGTGAATTTTGGCTCTGGGAG
>JADLHS010000592.1 GCA_020848635.1 Limisphaerales bacterium | reverse complement strand
CAATTGGGTAGAGGTCCACAGCGGACCATCCTCGCTTGGGGGATGTCTGAGGTTCGCTGCGGCCCCTAAACCGAACGTTGACTTGAGGACCATTCCGCCATGGCGCTGGCGCAGGGCTCCTGGCGTGCCCCTGTTGCCCACGTTACCAACAACTTTGGGCGCAACAAAAACTATACTGCGCGCGACGAACGTTGAGGCGATGTGATTGTCCCGATTCGCAGCTTTGCCCTGGGTGTTTTCCAGACGGTGGCTGGGCATTCGGCCTGCTTGCGGGCCGGGCAGCTAATGCAGTTCAATCTTAACCCGGTCCACCGCCATCTGGCCGAGAAACTGTTCAGTGGCCACCGGGTCACGCAGCACTTTTGCGACGAGCCGGCGATGAGACAACACCAGAACTTCGTGTTCCGCATGCAGCTTGGCCAGCTCTTCTCTGATTTCCTCAAGAATTGAATTTGTGTTCATGTGATCTATACGAGCCTCAGGCTGAACCTGAACCAGCCCATTAAAAGCCAGCAAGAACGAAGCCCACCCTGCGGTACCGCGGGCGCGTGACCTCAGTTGCACCGCGTAATGAGAGAAGCGCTAATGAATCGCTCCATTTGACTCCGGCAACAAGTGCGCGCCCCTGCCTACAGTTCGGGCCCGCAAAGCTTTTTCCAATCGCGCACCCCGGGAAGACCAGCGAAATCGCGAACGTTTTGTCCTCGCTGCCGGTTGCGGTCTAGCGATAATGCCCTTCGGGAATTCGGGTGTGAAGGATTTTCCGGACCCTTGTTGATAATCCGATACTTACACTGGGGATGCGAAAACATCCTCCGTTACGACGCCCCACCTCACTCCGGCAGCGCACGGCGGGGACACTGGCCGCCGGCTTCTTGGCCGCGTGGCAGCAACTCCTCAACGGCAAGTTTAGACCGGCCTTGGGGGGAACGGCGCGGATGCAAACCGCGCGTGCCGTTGACGCAGGTTTTGCCCGCCCTCATCTTTCACTTCCTGAATGGTGCCGGCACGCTCGCCCAACCTTCCTGCCAACTCTGCGATGCGGCGCTGGCCGAGACAGTTCGTGGTCCGAGCGGCGCGCCCGGCTGCTCTGGCAAGTCTTTGCCGATCTGCTGCGCCGCGTGTTGCGGCCCCGGGCCACACGCCTACGTCAGCCCGAGGCGTTCTGGCGCGGTTGCTGCCGCCGCACCAGAAATCCTGAAAACCGATTCTCCGTCTCGTTGTTCCGCACCGCGATTGCCGAAGCTTTTCGCTGACCAATAAGCACGACCAGCTTCTTGCCTCGTGTGACGCCCGTGTCAACGAGGTTTCGTTGCAGCAACGGATACTGCTGCGTGGCAAGAGGCGTGACGACCGCCGGGAATTCTGATCCCGGCGACCGGTAAATCGTGATAGCGTAAGCGAGCGAGATCTCGTCGAGTTCGCCGAAATCGTAAACCACCTCGCGTTGGTCGTACCGGATCACCACCTCACGCCAACGTAAGGCGCGCGGCGCGTGGATAAATCGTTTGTCAGTCAGTGCGGCGGTCATCTTTCAAAACCACAGTTGTCTGTGGCAGCGGCAGACCGATTCCTTCCAAGGCAAACCGTTTCTTGGCCTGCTCTAGCATATTGCATTTGAGCGCGATGGCGGTAAACGCATCCGCGCACCACATATCCAAAGTGAGCACTACGCCCGAAGCGCCCAGGAGCGTGAGTGGACATCCGCAAACCTGCGTGGCCTTCGGATGTTTGCCGCCTAAATCGAGCAGTATGGCGTGGGCTTTATCAATGTCCGCATCGTAACTGATACTCATCGGCACGGAACAAACCACGCGCGGATCGTTCGTGGTGAGATTGAGGGCGGTCTGGCTGGCCATGAGGCTGTTGGGGACGACCACGCGACGATTGTCATCCGTCCTCAGCAGGGTTTAGCCGAGGGTGAGGTTTTCCACTGTGCCGGTTTCCAATCCGGTCGGCGCGATGACCTGCAACCGGTCACCCAGTTTGAAAGGCCGATAGAGCAACAGCGAAATGCCGGCGACCAGGTTGCCGAGCGTGTTTTGCGCGGCGAGACCGACAATCACTGTAATGACGCTGATGCTCGTCAGCGACGCCGAACCCAAGCCAGACAATGCCGAGACAAAGTGGGCATAGGCTACAAACGTGAAGGCATAGACGCAGTAGCGCGCCAATTTCGCGAGGAACTTGACGGCCATAAGATCGACGTGGGCGTGTTTGCCGTGTGCCAGGACGCGTTGAACTGCCAGCCGTAATGCGCGACCAAAGAGCCACGCAAAGAACGTGAACAGGATGCCAAAACGAACCGCGCCTTGCAGGGTGGACGGATCGGCGAATCCACCGCTTTGGCTTTGATCAACGTATTTCATAAGCGGGCTAACGGTCTGGCTCAATCGTGGTTTTCATAGTTCAGGTTTGTTCCTGATGGCTTGAGGCGATTGACGATCCTCAGTCATAAGTCGGAGATCACCTTGGGTGGAAAAGCGGCGCGCAAAGCGTTCAGCACGGCCAGCACGTCAATGATCTCCTGCGTGATCGCACCACTCACCGGACT
>JADLHS010000591.1 GCA_020848635.1 Limisphaerales bacterium | reverse complement strand
GAACAGGCACCCTTCCGGATCCACCAACCACCAGCGATCGGAAATCTTGGCCGGGTAAAAAAATCCCGTGGCCGGCTGCCGGCGGGCGCGCAGTCCCCCGTACGGGCTCAGGTTGGTGTCGATCTGGCTGACCAGGGCGGCGGGCAGATCTGCCACCAAGCGAACCGGATGCCGCGTCCAGCGCTCGCCCGGTTTCACCGCAGCTTCGACGAAGCCTGGGGTCGCGCCAAATCCGCCGGAGGTCAACGCCAGTTGGAACACTGCCGTCAGCGCGCCAACCCGTTGGCCCATTTGCCAGCGGGTCTTGGGCGTTTGAACTGGATTTGTCGGCCTCATATTTTTGCATCAGACCGCCCCGCTTCACGGCCGCACCGCGCGATAAAACCGCTGCGGAAAATTCGTGGAGGTCGCGTCGGTAAAACTCCAGGTGCCATTGGTCGCAGCAAGGTTGGTGCTGAGACTGAGCCAGCTGCCACCGGGAAAATTGGTGGTGGCCTGAATCCAGTGCGTGGCGGAGGGAGTCCCGAGACAGTTCATGGTAATGCTGCCATCCAGTTGGGCCACGATGCTGGTAATCTGCGGGGGTTGATCGGGAGGAGGGAGCGGAGGAACGACCAACACCTGCAAGACGGCAGTGGCGCGGGCGAAACGCAATCCCCCGGCGTCATTGAGCGCGTCCTCCACACCGGAAAACGCCAGCGTCACCCGGTTTCCGAAAAGGTAATCGCCAATCCGCGGAATGGTGAAGCTGTAGGCCGTCGAGGCGGCATAGGAAAATAGAAACGACGTCCCCAGCGGGCGGGCCTGGAAGGCGCCGTTGGTCAGGAACTGGTTCGAGGTGAGTTCATTCGCGGCCGCGGTATTCCAAGTCAGGCTGGAACTGAAATCGGCATAAGCCTGATTCAACCCCCAGAGCTGGGCCCGATGACGGAAGGCGCTCGTGTGCGTGGTGACGGTAAAGGTCGCGGCGGTGTTCACATTGACGGCAAGGTCCGCAAGGTCGAACTGGAAGTAGACCTTGCGGGCGGCGTCAAACGGCGCGGGATTGTACTTCACCATGAGGTAGCCCTGGGCGATCTCATCCACATCCGTGGCGGCGGAGGTCCCGCCCCGAATATTCGCCTCCGCCCGCAAGGGCAGATTTGTGAGGTAAGGGGTGCCGCCACCGGCGGGATTCACCGTTACGTTGACGAGGGCGGCAGCGGTCCCTCCCTGGCCGTCGCTGACCGTGTACGAAAAACTGTCCCCGCCGGTGAATCCAGGATTGGGCCAATAGGTCAGCGTGCCATTCCCATTGTTGCTCACGCTGCCGCTGCTGCCGGGCGTGAAGGACTGGAGGGACAAAACTCCGCCGTCGGAATCACTGTCATTACTCAAGACGTCAATGGCCACCGGAACACCGGAAAGCGTAATCGCACTGTCAGTGACGGCCGCGGGCGGCTGGTTGCTGGCCTGATGAAACACCAGCCGGAGGCGCGGCCCGGCGCCACCCTCGGTGGTGATGATCTTGACGCCATCGGGCTGCGGGTCGCCGGGAGCAAGCGAAGGCAAGGTCACATTCCAACGGGGCTCCTGCGCGATGAGAAAGGCCACGTTGGAACCGGTCTGGCCGCGAAGATAGGCGGTGACGTCGATGAACTTTTCACTGGCGGTCGGCGTCGTTGCCACCACCTGACCGACGATGAAGGCGTTCGTGCCCTGCCCGGCGACGCATCCGTTCGCGATGGTCGCGCCAGCCGCAACGTTGTCCCGGAGAGTGGGCGCGTTGTTCCAGGTGAGCGCGGCCTGCGACCAACTGCCGTTCGTCAGTCCATAAACATGCGCCTGCGCGGTGGTATTGAGGCTGGCGGTGGCCGCCTGCACTGACAGCACGGCGAATTCGAGCTTGGCGAGATCGTTCGTCGGCAGCGCAAACTTCACGAACGCCACGCTACGATTCGCGGGATCGACCGGATCATTGCGCGCGGTCATGGCAGGCAACGCGCCGTAGTTGTTCCCCTGGTTGGAGCCGTCACGCACTTCCGCATCGTCAGTGGCGGCGACGTCCAGTTCGGTTTGCGGCTGGAGCGAGGAGACGCTCAGAAGCCAGACCGTATTGGCGGGCTGCAGGCCGGAAACAATTCGGCTGGGAGGCAGGTTGAGCCACTGCTTCCCCGCGCCATAAGTGGTCTCGCTGACCTCTTCGAGCAACACCCGGTTGCCCACCGCAATATTGAGGGCGCTCAGATCCAGGTCCCAGGCCAGGCTGCCCGCCGTGTTATTGGCGGAGAAAATGTAATAACGGCGCGTGGCAGGATCGTAACTGGCACTAACCTCCAGGCTGGAGGCGTCCGGGCTTTTGACGACATTGAGCCGGTCCCGCCCGGCGGCAAACGCCTTGTTGAACAATCGCCACACCTCGCCGCCCCGGGTGATGCCGCCGACTTGATACGGGGCAAGGTTGTTGTCCACGTAGTGCATGGCATTTTTCTGCACCGGATAGGCGGCCCCCGCGCTGGATTCCGTCTGCGAAAACTTGAAGCAATAGAGTTCGTCGCATTGATTTGCGATCAAGTTGACGGCGATGGCGCCGAACCGCGCGTACTCGGCCGGCGTATCGAGTGTTTCGGTCATGGTGTCATACGTGGCCCCGGTGCGGGTGTTGAATTCGGAAATGGCCGTCGGGTAGCGCGGCGCCGGCGCCAGTTCCGCCGTCAGCAACCCATTCAACTCGGCAAGGCTGGTGCCAAACCCGGCGGGCGAGGAGCCGTATTGATGGTAGTCATACACG
>JADLHS010000590.1 GCA_020848635.1 Limisphaerales bacterium | reverse complement strand
CCGCGTGCGAGCTGTTGCGGGACTACGAGCGGAAGTATTTTGAAGGCCGCACCCGCTTTGTTCGGCCCGGTATGTCCTTGACTCACGTCAACGTCAGTAGCGCCTGTCCTGCGTAAACTACGCTTGTGACTGATCTCTTAATCCTCCAGGTCGCCGTCTTGCTCGCCGCCATCGGCGCAGTGGCGTATTTGTATTCCTCGGTCGGTCATGGCAGGGCGACGGGGTATCTGGCGGTTACGGCTGCCTTCGGATAGCTTGTGATGCGATCACGTGATGGATCAATGCGCGTTATACAAATATGAATCTCATGCGAAAGAATTGGAAATGGCTGATTGTGCTGGTCGTCGTTGCCGCGGTCTTGATTCGCTTCAAGCTCGCGTCCACCACGGTCGCAGCGCACGTCGTGCAAAAAACCAACGTGGTGGCGGAAGTCATGGGCACAGGCACGCTGGAGGCGCGCGTCACAACCACCCTTAGCCCGCGCATTCAAGAGCGTGTGGTCGAGGTGCTGGTTGATCAGGGTGACTATGTAACCGCCGGTCAGTTGCTCGCGCGCCTTGATGATGGCGAACTCAAACGGCAGGTCGAAGTTTCCGAAGCCGCCCTGGCCAGCGCCAAGGCGACCGCCAACCGCGTGCGCGTGGATGAAGTCCGCGCCCAGGCTGTGGAACAACAGGCACAACAGGATCACAAACGCGTTTCCGATCTGGTCAGCACCAAAGTCAGTTCGCAGTCCGAGATGGACAAAGCCATCGAGCGATTGCACGTGGCCGAATCCGACCTGCTGCGCGCCCGCGCAGCCACGGTGGAAGCGCAACAGCAAGTCAACCTGGCGGAGAAAAATCTCGGCTACCAACAGGAGCGGCTGACCTTTACTCGGATTCTTAGTCCGTATGATGGCCTCGTCACGCGGCGTGATCGTGATCCGGGCGGTGTGGTTGTTCCCGGCAGTTCCATAATGCAACTCATCTCCACTAACGAGCTCTGGGTTTCAGCATGGGTGGACGAAACCGCAGCGACTGGCCTTGCGATTGGTCAGAAGGCGCAGGTGGTGTTCCGTTCCGGTCAGGCCCGAAGTTATCCAGGTGAAGTTGCGCGGCTCGGTCGTGAAACCGACCGCGAGACGCGCGAGTTTCTGGTGGACGTGCGGGTTAAGCAGTTGCCGCCCAACTGGACCATCGGCCAGCGAGCTGAGGTCTTTGTCGAGACCGGACGTAAGGCCGACGCGCTCGTCGTGCCACAGCGGTTCATTCAATGGCGCGAAGGCAAACCCGGCGTATTCGTTGATGATAGCGGCAATGCTGCGTGGCGGGATGTAACGCTCGGCTTGCGCGGACGCGAAATGGTAGAAGTGACGCAGGGTTTGTCCGCCGGGGAAAAGGTCGTTGCCCCAACCGATTCAAAGCCATCGTCGCTGAAACCTGGCCAACGCGTCACCGTGAAATGAATCTCGCCGCCAAGGATATCCGCCACAACTTCGGTCGGTTCGCCCTGACCGCCATCGGCATCGGCTTGTTGTTGATGATCGTCTTGGGCATGGGCGGAATTTATCGCGGTCTGATTCGCGAGGCGACCTTGCTCATTGACAACATCGGCGCGGACCTTTGGGTGGTGCAAGGCAGCACTCGCGGGCCATTCGCAGAAATCTCCCGCGTGCCGGCCAATCTTGAAGACCGCGCGCGGGCTGTGCCTGGCGTCGCGAGCGCCCGCCGATTTGTTTTCCACACCGTTCAACGGGAGCATGACGGCAGGCCGCTGCGCATCGTCGTGCAGGGATTGTCGTGGCCGGAAGACCGGGGCGATTGGATTCCGCTCGTCGCGGGACGCCCACTGCGTCAGGCGCACTTCGAGATGATTGCAGATCGTTCGCTGCGGCTGGAACTCGGTGAAAAGGTGAAGCTGGGCAAAGACATTTACGAGGTCGTCGGGCTGACGAGTGGGATGGTGGGTTCGGGCGGCGATGGCCTGGGTTTCTTCAGTGTCAGCGACGCCGAGTCCATTCAGTTTGACCAACCTGGCGAGGCCAGCCGGTTAGAGCGCCAATCGCGTCGCGCGCGGGCTGAAGCGCAGGACATTGGCCGCGTTCAACCAGAATTGCTCGAACGCGCTGTCGGCCCGTCGAGTGGCATTCCCGCGCTTGCGCCGCCGCAAGTCAGCGCCGTGATGCTCACCATTCAGCCGGGCATGAGTGCGGCGAAAGTGGCGGAGACAATTTCGACGTGGCCGGATGTCACAGTATATTCCAAACAACAACAGGTGGACTTGCTGCTTTCCGGCATGGTGGACAAAGCCAAGCGCCAACTCGGCCTGTTTCGCGTCCTGCTCATCATCATCTCGACGATCATCATGGCGCTCATCATCTACACGCTGACCTTGGACAAGATTCACGACATCGCGATGCTCAAATTGATGGGAGCGCGTAACGGCGTCATTATCGGCCTGATCCTCCAGCAAGCGCTGCTCATCGGAGCGCTTGGTTATGGGCTGGCGTATTGGCTAGGCACGTTCGCATTTCCGAAGTTTCCGCGCCTCGTCGTAATCGAAACGTCCGACCTTGTGCAGCTCGCCTTGATCGTGTTGGGCATTTCCGTGCTCGCGAGCCTGCTGGGCATCGTGAAAGCCATGCGGGTTGAACCGAACAAGGTGTTGTCATGACTACCACTGCCAACAGCACTCCGGCAGTCGAAGCCATCGCCCTGACCAAGATTTACGGCTCAGGCAACACCGAGGTCGTGGCCATGAAGGACGTCTCCGTAACGCTGGCGCGCGGGGAGGTCGTGGCGTTGCTCGGACCGAGTGGTGCGGGCAAATCCACCTTCCTCACCGCCATTGGACTAATCAATACACCCACGTCCGGCCGCATCGTGATGGCAGGCGAACCGGTGATGGATGGTGACCGGGCTCTGGTGGACCTCCGCGCTTACCGTCGCCAACACCTCGGGTTTGTTTTCCAGAAGGCGAATCTCATTCCGTTTCTCAACGCTCTGGAAAATGTTGCCGTGGCAATGGAGATCAACGACGTCTCGCCGCGCGCGGCCCGAAAGCATGCGATGGAACTGCTTGAATACCTCGGGGTGGCAGATCGTGCCAACAATCTGCCCGATGCTCTTTCCGGCGGACAGCAACAGCGTGTCGCGGTGGCCCGCGCTCTGGCCAACCAACCCAGCCTCAGTCTCGCCGACGAACCCACCGCGGCGCTCGACAGCCATCGCGGCCGGCAAGTGATGGAGTTATTCCGCAAAGTCGCGCACGAACGTGGTTCAGCCGTGATGGTGGTAACGCATGACCAGCGTTCCCTCGATGTCTTCGACCGGACTTACGAGATGGAGGACGGATTGCTACGGCCTTGACGCAAGTCAACGCTTCGGCTGGCAACCTTGCTAAACTTCGCTTGTGCCTGAACTCTCGAATCTCCAGAACGCCGTCTTGCTCGCTGCCATCGGCGCGGTGGCGTTCTTGTATTCTTCGGTCGGTCATGGCGGGGCGACGGGGTATCTGGCCGTGATGGCGTTACTCGGCATCGCCCCGGACGTGGCGCGTCCGGGGGCGCTGTGGATGAACTGCGTGGTGGCCTCCATTGCCTTCTGGCGGTTTCAAAACGCGGGATTTTTCGACGGGAAAGTTTTCTGGCCGCTCGCGGCAGCTTCCATTCCGTGCGCGTGGCTGGGCAGCCGGATGCATCTGGAAGGCACGGCTTACGCGCTGGTGTTGGGCGGGGCGTTGCTGGTGGCGGGCTGGTTTCTCGGCTGGGGACGGCGCGCGGCAGCCGACGCACCGCCGACCCGGCCGATCGCGTGGTGGCTGCTGGCGGTGCTCGCGGGCGGCGGACTTGGTTTCCTCGCCGGACTCACCGGCATCGGTGGCGGGGTGTTTCTCACGCCATTGTTGATCTTCCTGAACTGGACTCCGGCCAAAGTTGCGGGCGGCATTTCGGCCTTGTTCATCGTGGTGAATTCGGTCGCCGGGCTGGTCGGTCTCGGCGGCAAAGCGTTGATCTGGCAACCTGTCTTTGTCGGCGCGGTCGTGGTGGGGGTGGCGGGGGCGCTGCTCGGCACGCACTTGGGGGTGAACCGCTGGCGCACCGTCGCCTTCCGCCGCGCACTCGCCAGCGTGTTATGGATCGCGGCAGGCAAACTCATGCTCGCCGGCAAATAAGTATGCGCCTCCTTTTCTTCGCCCATCTCAAGGACATCACGCATTGCGCCGAGATGAACCTTCCCGGCGGCGACATGGACACTGACGATCTCTGGTGCAAGCTCATTGAAGCGCATCCGGGATTGGAAACATTTCGCGCTTCGGTGCGGCTGGCGAAAAACTCCGAATACGTCGGGCGCGATGCGCGATTCACTGAGGCGGATGAAGTGGCCTTGATCCCGCCAGTGTCGGGAGGCTAACCGAAACGTATGGAAATCGAGATTCAACTCACGGACACGCCCATCGCGGCGTATCTGTCTGCGCCGACATCCGGTGTGGGTGCTGGCGCGTGGGTGGAATTTCGTGGCTTGGTGCGCGGTGAAGAAAATGGGGGCGTCATCGCGGCGCTGGAATACGAGGCGTATTCGCCCATGGCCGAGACGGAGATGCGGCGGATTATCACGGAACTGGCCAGCGGTCAGCCCTGCCTGTTCGTCCGGGCGATTCATCGCATCGGCATCGTGCCCGTGGGCGAGGCGGCGATTTACATCGGCATCGCGGGGCGGCATCGCGCCGAGGCGTTTGCCCTGCTCGCGGGCTTCATGGACCGCTTGAAGCAGGATGTGCCAATCTGGAAACGCCGCGCCCTTACCGCCACCGAGCTGGCAGAATTGAAAATCAAATGACTTTGCCCGCTGCCAACCACCACGCTGCCAGTTCGAGCGAAGTGCTCCAACTGTTGCGGGAGATTTGCCTTCCGCTGGCGGTCGAGCGGGTGGCGCTCCCGAATGCGGGCGGGCGGGTGTTGTGCGAGCCGATTTGCGCGCCCGAGGATCAGCCGGCATTTGACCGCTCCTCGGTGGATGGTTTTGCGGTGCGACGGGATGACGCCGCAGCACGATTCCGCGTCGTGGATGAAATCCGGGCTGGTGATTGGAAGCCACGCCAACTTCAACCGGGCGAGGCCGTGCGCATCGCTACAGGCGGCGCACTGCCGAGCGACGGCTTGCAGGTAGTGCTGCGCGACGATGCGGAACGCGAGGGCGAGTTCTTGTCGGTCTTGCGGCGTGATGATGAACGCAACATCCGGTTTCGCGGAGAGGATGCCCGCGCGGGACAGGTTTTAATCGAGCCGGGAATCTGGCTGTATCCCGGCACGCTGGGTCTCCTGGCGAGTGTGGGTTGCGCGCAACCACTGGTCACGAGATTGCCGCGCGTATTGCACCTCGCCACCGGCAACGAGATTGTGCCGCCGGAGGAACAACCGCAACGCGGGCAAATCCGCGACTCGAACTCGACCTTGGTGCGGGCGTTCCTTGAGCAATGGCGCATCCAACCAACCCAGTTGCGCGTGCCGGAGGATGAAGCTGCCGCCCGCACCGCACTGGAGAGTTCGGCGCACGAGGCCGATCTAATTCTCATTTCCGGGGGCGCGAGTGTGGGTGAACACGACTTCACGCGCCATCTGCTGGAGCAATTTGGTTTCACCAT
>JADLHS010000589.1 GCA_020848635.1 Limisphaerales bacterium | reverse complement strand
GCTCGACCCGCTCCTGTGCCACAAATAAATCCGGATCAAATTCGATGTGCCGCCGCAAAGCTTCGCGCTCCTTGGCGGCCAGGGGGTGCTCCGACTCCGGCACGCGGAGATGCGCGCGAAAGGCGGGTTTCACGACAAGTTTGTCGAGGTGTTCGGTTACATATTCCCGCGCAGCTTTTTGGCCGCACCATCAGGTCGCAACCGACGGCAACTTCAACTTGTCCCCGAGCAAATGGCGGCACAACTCCGGTAGAAAGGACATGAAGGCCGGGCTTTGCACTAGTCCGCTGCCGAGGGCGTTGGCGACAACGATATTCCCGGCGCGCACCGCTTCCACCAGGCCGGGCACGCCCAGGATGGAATCGTTGCGCAATTCGAGCGGATCACAGAAGTCATCATCCACGCGGCGCAGGATCACGTCCACGCGTTCGAGCCCGCTCAGGGTCTTGAGGAATACATGATTATCCCGGACGGTCAAATCCTGGCCCTCCACCAGCATGTACCCGAGGTAACGCGCCAAATAGGCCTGCTCGAAATACGTCTCGTTGTGCGGCCCGGGCGTGAGCATGACGACGCGGGCCTTATCCGACGGGCGCGGCGCGAGTTGAGCCAGCATGGCCTGGGTGTCGCGAAAAAAACCGGCCAGGCGCTGAACGTGATTGTCCCGAAAAGGCTCTGGCAGAATGCGCGACGTAACAAGCCGGTTCGCCAGCGCATACCCCGCCCCGGTCGGTATCTGCGTGCGGTCGGACACGACCCACCAGCGTCCATCCGGCGAGCGCGCTAAATCCGCGGCGTAAAAGTGCAGAAATGTGTTGCCCGGCGAACGAATGCCGTGACACGGCCGCAGGAAGTCCGGTTGCCCAAAAACCATCGCGGGCGAAAGCCAGCGCGAGCGGATCAGTTCCTGCGCGCCGTAACAATCGGCAAGAATCTTGTTCAGCAAGATCGCGCGCTGGACCAGCCCCGCCTCCAGCATGCGCCATTCTTCCGGAGCGATGATGAACGGGATGGGGTCGAGTTGCCATGGGCGTTCCATCCCCCGCTCGTCGCCATAGACATTGTAGGTGATGCCCTGTTCGTGGACGAGCCGGTTGCAGGTGTCGGAGCGCCGGGGCAATTCCGCGGGGCTGAATTCCGCCAGCGCCCCGATCATTTTCGCGTAATGCGGACGCACGGTGGCGTCCGCCCCCAATAATTCATCAAACGCTGCCGGGCTGCGTTGGTAACCGGCCAGCAGATGGGCGGTCACCGGCGCCGCTGGATCAGCACCGCTGGCCACGTCGGCTATGAATTGAGATTGTGATTGCACCATCGGCGTTGGATCACGGTCGCTCTTTTTACCGGCCGCGTCAGACATTGCGCAAATCGAGCGTGAAGGGAAAGTCCGGATTCGGTTGCGCGGGCGAAATCTTCATCCGACCCGGCGTGTGCACATGGCGGAAAAAGCGCGAAAGCCGGCGGCTCTCCGCCTCATAACTGTTCACGGGGAAGGTGTCGTAACCACGCCCGCCGGGATGCGCGACGTGATAAGTGCAGCCGCCGAGGGACCGCTGATTCCAGGTGTCGTAGAGATCAAACCGTAACGGCGCATGCGAGGGAATCGTGGGCTGCAGACAAGTCGGCGGCTGCCAAGCACGATAACGAACCCCCGCGACGCCTTCGCCGTTCGTGCCGGTCGGATGCAGCGGCACGCGATGGCCGTTGCAGGTGATGGCGAAGCGGTCACCGGTGAGCCCGCGGGCCTTGATTTGAAGCCGTTCGAGCGAACTGTCCACATAACGTACCGTCCCCCCGCCGCCCGGTTCCTCGCCGAGAACATGCCACGGTTCGAGGGCGGTGCGCAGTTCAATCTGCACATCGCGTTGCGCCAGATCCCCAATGCGCGGGAAACGAAATTCAAAATGCGGCGCGAACCAATCGAACTCGAACGGATAGCCGGCATCACGTAAATCCCGGATAACATCCCTGAGATCCGTTTCGCAGAAGTGAGGGAGCATCCAGCGGTCGTGAATGTCGGTGCCCCAGCGAACGAGGCCGTTGGAATATGGCTCCTTCCAAAACTTCGAGACCAGGCCGCGCAAGACCAGATGCTGGGCGAGGCTCATCCGGGCGTGGGGCGGCATTTCAAAAGCGCGCATCTCGACCAAACCGAGGCGCCCGCTGCTGCTTTCGGGGGCGTAGAGTTTATCAATCGAAAACTCGGAGCGATGGGTGTTGCCGCTCGCATCAATCAGGAGGTTGCGGAACAGGCGATCCACGATCCACGGCGGCGTCTGGCCAAACACGTCCATTTGCCGGCTCATCTCCTTGAACGCCACTTCCAGTTCGTAGAGGGAGTCATTGCGCGCCTCGTCAATGCGCGGCGCTTGGGATGTCGGGCCGACAAACAACCCGCTGAAGAGCCAGCTCAACGACGGATGATTCTGCCAATAGGCGAGCAGCGAGCGCAACAGGTCGGGACGCCGCAGCACGGGGGAATCGGGCGGCGTCTCCGCACCGATGATAATGTGATTACCGCCGCCGGTGCCGGTGTGGCGCCCGTCGAGCATGAACTTCTCCGTGCCGAGCCGCGTCTGCCGCGCTTCCTCATAGAGAATCTCCGTACGCTCGACGAGTTCATCCCAGGTCTTGCTCGGGTGCATGTTCACCTCGATGACGCCGGGATCGGGCGTGACCGCGAGCTTGTTCAGGCGTGGGTCTTTGGGCGGGGTCTCGCCTTCGATGATGATCGGTACGCCCATTTCGGTGACGGCGGTTTCGATGCCGGCGATCAGGTCGAGGTAATCCTCGGTCCGTTCGACGGGCGGCATGAAGACGTGCAGGCGTCCGTCGCGCGGCTCGACACAGAGGGCGGTGCGAATGATCCATGGCGCGCTTTGCCCGGGCACAGGTTGGCGCAAGGGATTTTCTTCGGGCGGCAATTGGTTGAGCGGTGTAACATTCCCGCCGAGGTGTTGCGCACGTTGACCGCGCCCCTGCCCTGGTAACGTGGCCGCCTCCGCCCGTCCGACGAAGCGCTGTCGATACGAGAATTCTTTCGGCAATTCCGGCAGTTGGGGGGCGGACGGGTCTTGGGGTCGCAGCCACGGGAAATCCTTCTCCGCCACCCACGGAATGGAATCGAGCGGAAGCCGCAGGCCCATTGGGGAATCGCCCGGAATGAGCCAAAGCGTGTCGTCGTCGCGTAAGAACCACCGTCCGGACATCCAGCCGTCGTTGACCCGCTTGATCGGGAGGGTATAGCCGACGATTGATCCGAGTCCCTGTTGAAAAATCCGCGCAATGCGGTCGCGCTCCTGCTTGTCCTTGAGATTCGTTTTCTCCGGCGTAACGTTCGATGGGAAGCGGCGCTCCTTCCAGG
>JADLHS010000588.1 GCA_020848635.1 Limisphaerales bacterium | reverse complement strand
TTATGGGTGTCCCAAAGCGCAAACCATCACATAGCCGTCAACGCATGCGCCGCGCGTATAACAGCGTGCTGCGCCTGCCGCAATTGAGCACCTGCCCGCAATGCGACGCCCCCTACGTGCCGCATCGCGTCTGCCCGGCGTGTGGCTTTTACAAGGGCCGGCAGGTTCTCACCGTGACCGCTGGCGCTTGATTCCATTTTCGGACGCGGAAGGCCCCCTTCCGCGTCTTCGTGTCTATGCGAATCGCAGTGGATGTCATGGGTGGCGACCACCGTTGCGAAGTCGTCATCGCTGGCGCCAAACTGGCTCTCGAGGCAGATTCCAATATCTCCACCCTCCACTTGGTGGGGAATCAGGAAGAGATTCAGCCCGCCTTGAAAAAGGTCGGCCTTCAGGATTCCCGGGTGCAAATCCTGCATTGCACCGAAGTCCTCACCATGGAGGACAAACCGCTCGAGGCGATCCGTAAGAAGAAAGATTCTTCGATGGTTCGCGCCATCGAGCTCGTCCGCGAAGACAATGCCGACGCTGTGATCTCGCCGGGCAACACCGGCGCGCTGGTCGCGGGTTCGATGAAGCTGCGGCGACTGGAAGGGGTCGAACGACCCGCAATCGTCGCGCGTATGCCTTCCCGCACCGGCGACTTTGTGCTGCTGGACGCCGGCGCGAATCCCATCTGCGAACCGCAACACCTCGCGCAATTTGCCGTGATGGGCAACGCCTACGCCCGCGAGATTCTGGGGCACGCCAGACCTCGTGTGGGCGTGCTCAGCAATGGCTCGGAAGATTCCAAGGGGAATGACCTGACCCGCGAAGCCGCGCGGCTGTGCGCGAAACTCGATCTCAATTTCCTCGGCTACGTCGAGGGGTTCGACCTGTTCGACGACGGCGTGGACGTGGTGGTGGCGGATGGTTTTGTCGGCAACATCGTCCTGAAAACCGCTGAAAGTCTGGGCTACACAATGATGCATCTGCTGAAGGCCGAGTTGACTGCCACCCCCATCCGCAAACTCGGCGCGTTCATTTCCCAAAATGCGTTCCGCTCGCTGAAACGCCGGCTGGACCCGGAGGTTTATGGCGGTGCGGTGCTGCTCGGCCTGAATGGCATTGTGGTCAAGACCCACGGTTCCGCCCGTGAGCGGGCCGTCATGAACGCCATCCGCGTCGCCGCCGAGGAAGTCCGGCACGACATCAACCGGGTTATTCGCAGCGAAATTGCCGCAGCCAACCAGCGGCTGGCCGTCGCCGCGCCATCCGCAACTGTAAATTCATGAGTTCCGCCGCCAAACCCAAATTCAAAAATCCCCGCGCCCGCTTCAACTTCGAGGGCCGACCCGTATCTGTCACCGGGGTCGGCTCCTACGTGCCCGCCAAAATCCTGACCAACCTCGAGCTCGAGAAAATGGTCGAGACCACGGACGAATGGATCACCACGCGCACCGGCATCAAGGAGCGCCGCATTTCGGCGGCGGACGAATTCACCTCCGACATGGCGGCGCAGGCGGCCTTGCGGGCGATGAAGATGGCCGGCATCACCGCCGAACAGATTGACCTGATCATCATCGCCACAATCACTCCCGACATGCCGTTTCCCTCAACCGCCTGTCTGGTGCAGCAGAAAATCGGGGCCCGGCGCGCGGCGGCTTTTGACATCGAGGCCGCCTGCTCAGGCTTCATCTACGGTCTCGAAGTCGGCCAGCAGTTCATCATGTCACGCACCTACGACACGGTGCTTGTCATCGGCGCCGAAAAGCTCTCCTCGATCGTTGACTGGCAGGATCGCAACACCTGTGTGCTGTTCGGCGATGGCGCGGGCGCCGCAATTCTCCAGAACCGGCCCAACTCCCACGGCTTGCTGACCGCAGTCATGGGTGCCGATGGCGGCAAGGCCAATCTCCTCACCATGCCCGCCGGTGGCAGCCGGTGTCCGGCCACGGCGGACTCCGTGAATGCGCGGCTGCATTACCTGCGCATGGACGGCAAGGAAACCTTCAAGAGCGCCGTGCAAGCGATGCTCACGGCGGCACAGGAAGCTTTGCGGCGTTGCGAACTGGACATCACGCAGATCAAGTGCGTGATCCCGCACCAGGCGAACCGCCGCATTATTGACGCCGTCGGCGATCGCCTCGGCGTCAGCCCCGAGCAACTCTTCGTGAATTTGGATCGCTACGGCAACACCTCGGCCGCCTCGGTGGCGATCGCCTTGGACGAAGCGGTTTCCTCCGGAAAAGTGTCCCGTGGCGAACTGATGCTGCTGGTGGTTTTTGGCGCCGGACTGACCTGGGGCGCGGCCGTCATCGAGTGGTAGATTTCCATCCTGTTGCCGGAGCATTCACCCGCAGCGATGCGGCCAGGCGTTGCACGCCGCGGCCGCAAAACACGCGCTCCCTTGATCCACCATCTTGGAGATGCGGCTGCTTCTGAAAACGCCGCAAGCGCCGGTGGTCGCCCCGTAAGTTCCCTCGCCCGCGGGAGCAGGAGATGCCCTTCGCCCATCGGATGAGAGAG
>JADLHS010000587.1 GCA_020848635.1 Limisphaerales bacterium | reverse complement strand
GGTGCACTCTACGACAATTTGAGCGCCAGCGTCGTCCCCGAACCCGCCACAGTCGGGCTGCTGGGCCTGGGATTGCTGGGGCTCGGGTGGCAGGCGCGGCGCAAGCCTTGATTCGATTCTCTCCTAAACAGCCCACCTGGGCGGTCTCGTGTGCCTGACGCGAGGCCGCCCTTTCTGTTTTGAGTGCAATCGAAAAATGCAGCCGCCGATGTGGGGAGGCGGATTTGAGCGCGGACAACTTTGGGAATCATCCGGCTCGCTACCACGGCGGTCACGAGACGATTGGTTTTACGCTCCCGAAGTCATGCGTTTTTAACCGTAGTGTCATGGCTTCGTAACACGCGTTCGCCACTTTCCCTGCAGACCATCTCGTGAAAAAGATTCTAATTCTTACGGCGGGATTCGGTGACGGGCACAATGCCGCCGCCCGCAACGTGCGCGAAGCGCTGGAACTCACGGCCGCCGACGCCGAGGTGACGGTCGCCGACCTCTACGAGCTTAGCTATAAGCGGCTCAACACCCTCGCCAAGAAAGCTTATCTTGGCGCGGTGCGTTACGCGCCCCAGCTCTGGGGCGGCATATTCAAGGTGTTGGATCACGCGCCGTGGCTCGCGGACGGGCGCGGCCTCGTGCGGATGCAGAAGTCGCTCGTTCAACTCCTCGAGGAGACGCAGCCGGATTGCGTTGTCAGCACATATCCAGCTTATGGGTCGTTGATCCAGGCGCTCTATCACGATCACTGCGAGCGGCCGTTTCGTTTCGTCACCATCATTACGGACGCGCGTTCGGTGCATTCGCTTTGGTATCGCGCCCGGAGCGATCGGTTCGTGGTTTGCGACGCGGCAACCGCCGAAGTTTTGCAGCAAGCAGGCGTCGAGAAGGAATCGATTGCCGCCCTGGGTTTCCCGGTCAGCCCCCTGTTTGGCGTGACGCCGAAGGATTTACCCGAACGCCCCCGACTCGGCCAGATGTTGCGTGTGTTGTATGTGATCAACACCGGCAAAAAGAAATGCGGCAAAGCCATTGATCGCTTGCTGGCGATTCCCAACGTGGAACTCACGGTCACGGTCGGTCGCTACTCCGAGTTGAAGGAGAAACTCGCGCGCCGTGCCCGGGAGCATGCCGGGCGACTGCATTTGCTGGGTTGGACCAATCAAATGCCGCAATTGCTCATGCGCAGCCACGTCGTGATTGGCAAAGCCGGCGGCGCGGCGGTGCAGGAGGCGATCGCGGCCAAATGCCCGATGATCATCAATCAGGTCATTCCTGGTCAGGAGGCGGGCAACGCCCACCTCATCCGGACCGCGAATCTCGGTGCGGTGGCCGACGGCAATAAGGATGTTGCCCGTTGGGTGGAACGCCTGGCCGAAGACAGCGGCGAACTGTGGGCCCAGTGGCGCGGTCAATTGGAAAAAATCAGCCGACCGGACGCCGCGCTGCGGATTGCCAACCTCATCCTTGGTGAATGCGACGCGGCGAACAAACTGTTGCGGCCGGAACAATTTCCCGGGCGGCCCGCTGCCCACAACGGCAATGCCCACGAAGTGGCGCTCCCGGCCCGGAACGGCAGCATGGCCATGCGTGCCCAGATCGCGCGAAAGAAAACCGGCGCATTACTGTGCGACTTTCACGTTCACAGCAACTATTCCGACGGCAAGCTCACCGTCTCCGAAGTCGTGGATTTCTATGGCAGCCGCGGCTTTGATTGCATCTGCATCACCGATCACTGGGCGGACCCGCGTCGCTTGATCGGCAAGCTCGCGCGGCTCACGCCGCTCACGTTGAGCTACGATCAAATCGAGGAATATTTTGAGGTGATCACCCGGGAAGCCCGGCGTGCGTGGCGGCGTTACGGCCTGTTGGTGTTGACCGGACTGGAGTTCAACAAGGACGGGCCGACGAAAAGAACCTCCGCGCACCTGCTGGGTATTGATTTGAAAACGCTCATCAGTCCGCGCCTTGATTTGATGGAAACCATAACGCGCATCCACGCGCAAGGCGGCCTCGCCGTGGCGGCGCATCCGCACCTGATGAAATCTGAGTGGGCCAAGGAAACGCTCTATCTGTGGGACAACCAGGACAAATTTGCGCCAGTGATTGACGCCTGGGAAATCGCGAATCGCAACAATCTCTTCACGCCCGTCAGCCGGCGTCGTCTGCCCTTTCTGGCGAACAGCGATTTCCACAAACCCAAGCATATCTTCTCGTGGAAAACCCTGTTGAACTGCGAGAAGAATCCAGAGGCGATCAAAGAGTGCATCCGCCGCAACGAAAACGTTGCGATCACCCTGTATCGGGGCGACGCCGTGACCGCCGCAACCGAGATAGTCCCGAACCGCCAGAAGCAACCCAGCCTGCCGCTCGGACTCGAAGCCGCAGCGCGCCAGTTGCCGGAGACAGGCGTGTCCGACAGTCTGTTGTTGCACCGGGTGGCTCGCTGATCCTATTCGTGTTCCGAACCGGAAATGGGGGCGTAATCTTTCACCCAGATTATCTGACGGATAAAACGCATTCTATGCCAACGACTGCATTTGCACTTCTCAGATCGTGATCAAATCAGCGCTCAATTCCCGCCGGCGTCGCCAGAGGTGGTTGCCTCAGTCCCGGTGGCGACCACCGGCGGGGAGGGTCGGGGGGATGAGTTACGAACCCTGGGGAGCTTTGCGGATTTTGCCCCGGGCTTGTGCGGCAGTGGTTTCTTGTGGGCGGGCGTGGGCTTGCTTTTCTTCTTGGGCCGCTTGAGTGTTTTTTCCAATGCGTTGAGATTTTTCTCCGCGGCTTTGGCCGCTCTCGCCGCGCTCTTGGCGGCTTTGCGCGCCTGCTTCCAGGTTTTTTTGGCGGCCTTAAGGCGGAGTTTGGCCTGGCGTGCGCGGTTTTTCGCGGCTGCGGCTTCTCGGGCCGTTTCGCTCACTGCGGTGCGGGCGGTGAGGAGTTCAGCCGCCGCGGTTTTTTGGACGGGGGGAGTGACGATTTTGTTTTTCATGGCTCATTCTTTGTTAGGGCGTCGCCTCACCGTCATGCCGCCCTGATTTGCGCGAGTCGGAAGTGGTGTTGGCGAACGAAGCTGACCTTGCCGTCACGAGCCAGCGGAAGGCAAGCTTCCAAATGTTACATTTTACGCAGCAACTCCAACCTTCGGATCCAGCTGGGTTTTGTTAAAGGTTCCGGGTTTGACGCCACAGGTGAGTCTCGGTGGTCATCAAATCGTCACTCAAACTTAACGCCACGGCTGTTGTCGTATCCGGTGCGAGCAGTGAAACTCAGGCATGACAATCAAGATTCTGGTAGTGGACGACGAGTTGGACTTCATCGAGTTGCTTCGCCATCGCCTACCCGCTCCCGAGTACATCGTCCTCTTCGCTACGAATGGCACGGATGCCCTCAATCAAGTCTGGCATCATGCGCCGGATGTCATCCTTATGGATTTGATGCTCCCGGACCTGGATGGATTGACCCTGTGCGAGATTCTCCGGCGGCAAAGGGCAACCCGGCATATCCCCATAATCATGGTCACCGCGCTGGCCAACGACGCGTCTCGTTATTCGGCGGAGATCGCGGGGGCGCGTGAATTCTTACCCAAACCACTGGATTTTGATCGGCTGAAAGACCTGCTGACCAGCCTGATTGGCCACCCTCGCATCGAAGTGGAATCTGACCGACCGGCCATCACAAGCGGCTTACCAGGGTCATCCGAGGGCTAACGCTTCGGCGCGGGAACCTCTTCAGACACGATGGGCACGGTCGTCACGCTGCCATCCGGTTGCAGGGCCAGCTTGGCTGAGTCAGCGGGGTTCCGCCCCCGTGTGTTGATGGCCACCGCCTTGTTGGCTTTGGCCAACTGTGCGCGCAGGCTTGCCGGGTCGTTCCATTGCTGGTGGAACACGGCGGTCTCGGCTTGCAGTTCGTTGACGGTGTCATTAAGCCTCTCCCCGTGCTGTTGTTCAACTTTGATTTTCACCTCGGCGGTTGTCAGTTGCCCTCGCAGGTTTTGAGTCTCGGCTCGCAAATCTTCGGTGGTCTGTTGCCATTTCCCGATCTCCGCACGCATGCCCGCGAGTTCTGATTCGCGTTGACGCAGCGTCTCGCCGGTTTGGCGGTTGGCTTGATTGGCTCGGTCCAGTTCGGTAGCCAGCAGGTCGAGCCGGTTAGAGAGCGCGGATAAATCCGCGGCGCGCAGGTTTTGGGTGATGCGCAAAGTCTCAAAGGCAGCGGCTTTCGTGACGAGCTGGGCGGTGGTTTCGGTCAATTTGTTGGATGTGGTGAGGAGGTCGTTTGTCGTCGTTTGCAGTTCGCGGCGTGCGCTGCGCCAGTTGCCGAGCGCAACGATGCAGACGACAGCCAGCAGGATGAGGATGGGTGCGGCGAATCTTTTCATGTCGGTTGCTGGCCGTGCGGACTTGGGCCGGTTCTGGAGTGTGTATTTATGGGTTGACTGATCGCCCTGTCGGGGCCGAAGTAATCCAAGAGGAACTCCCGGAGGTTCTGTCGGCAACTGCGACTCAACTGGCGTTCGATGGTGACGTTGCTGCCTTTGATGCGGAGTTTTACTTCGTCGGCGTTGGCAACCTCGACGAGCACGTCCGCGGGCACCTTGTAAAACGTGGTGACGAAGCCGCGGCGCGTCGTCCAAGCCGAACGCGGGGCGGCCGGGGCAAAGGCATGGCGGGTGCCGTCAATCAGCAGGACCAACGATTCGCCGGGTTGCAGTGCGAATTCGGGGGGTGGCGTGATCTCGGTCAACAAATAGTAATCCGCCTGCGGTTGATCGGGACTCACCACCGTCAGGTTCGTGACCGGAAAGACACTTTGGTTCGTAAACGTCGTGATGACGCAATTGGTCTCGCTGGTGATAATCTGATTGGTGCCGCTGGTGATGGAGAAGTTAT
This sequence comes from Limisphaerales bacterium, assembly GCA_020848635.1. Lineage (GTDB taxonomy): Bacteria > Verrucomicrobiota > Verrucomicrobiia > Limisphaerales > JADLHS01 > JADLHS01. The sequence continues at coordinate 21,953 of JADLHS010000587.1, read as the reverse complement.
TCGTGGTAACGGTAATCTGGTTGTTGAGCATCCGGACGGTTTGCACGGTGCCGGAGGTTACTTTTTGGTTCGGGCTGGCCGCCTCCGACTGATTGCTTGTAGTGGAAATGGTTTCGCCGCTGGCAGTGGAATTATTCGGTGCATTCAGGTTGGCGGCACTTTGATTGGTTTCGCCAGCGACTGCAGCGGCAACCAAGGCCGTGGGCGGCAAGGCCACCGCATTGGTGGCCGAGGCGACTTGCTGATTGGCCGATGTGTTGACGGTGAGGTTGGTCACCGAACTCACCACATAGTTGGTCGCATAGGTGACGACTTGGTTGGTGATCGGTCCCGGCCAGCGGGTTTCGCGCATGGCGTTAAGACAGACGATGGTTTTCTCAAACACGGTGACGCTGCCGTGCACATTGTTGCCCACCATCTGATCCACTTTGACTTTTTCAAACTCGTCGTACCGCGAATGGTTTCCAGTGGCACAGCCGGCGAAGACCGCAGCGCAACACAACAGAAAAATTCTATTCATCCCTCCATTGTTGCACGGAGGGGAGTTACCAAGTCAAAAGAGTTATGCATCGTCACCCAATTGTTACATTCAGGCCGCTTCCTGGGGATCTCTCCAACGGCAGACGAGTTGCGAATCGAATAGTGTCCGCCATCAGCAACAGCAGCATGCGCAGCACGCACTTCCATTTCCTGGTGACTGGGGAAGTGGTTTCATGTTTAACAAACAACTCATGATCCAGTCCAAGACAAGCCACCCACCGACCACCCAAATAGAGAAACACCCTGGGCTTGATTAGATTGCTTTGGAAAATGTGAGCGCCTGTGGATCAGCCTTCCACCACAGTCGGCTAACGTTTCTGGATGCCTGTGCGACAGAGGGAACCGCTGTCTGCTGGTGCTCTTCTACGGCTCATACTGCGTCTTTGTTGCCGGAGCGCAGGTACTGCTCGAAATCGGCAGCCGCAATGAGTTCCTCATCGATCAGCACTTCATCGCCGCAGCAAGGGAGTTGAACTCCGCATGAACCTGCTCAAAAGCTTGGCTCAAATTCGCCGCAGAACACTTCCGCCATGTCCGGCTCACCGTCACCATCCACGCCCCCAACTTGCAAGCCTCTTCGTGAATAGGCCCTGATCTATCGTAAGCTTGGCTGTCCTAAACTTGACTTGCATTTTGAAAACTACTAAGAACTCTAGCTCGCAGCGCGCCTCGGCGCGCGCTGATAAATTAGTGCATGGAGATAGTTAAGGATGTCACAATCCCAGCAGAAGGACCGCGCGAGGAGGGGGGGCGTCAGAGCTGCCAACTCGTCCGGTTATGTTGTCACCAGACGCCTATGGCTACCCGCATATCGGGGAAACTTTTGCCTGCAAAAGTACATTGCTTTCGTACGGATGAATGCGAAATCGGGCGATGATCACCCTTTGCTGGCGCAGCTTTGGAAAACTCGTGGCCATGATCCCAACTCATTTGCAGACTCACGCCGGTGAACCTCCAAAACTCCAACCGCCGTTTGCGACTGCCGCCCTGGCTGCTTTATGCCGTCGCGGCTTCCGTATGCTGGGGCATCTGGGGGGTGCTGGCGAAGGGGCCCAGCCGAGAACTATCGGGTTGGATGACCCAGGTGTTGTTTACCGTTGCGTTGATTCCATCCGCTATAGTTGCTATTCGTTCCAAGCAAGTCATTGTGGGCACGAACAAACTGCGGGGCATTCTTTGGGGATTCGTTTCTGGCTTATTTGCCGGTATTGGTGATCTCTGTTTTTACTTGGCGCTACAGTCGGGTGCCGACACCGCAGTCGCCATTCCGTTGATCAGCCTTTATCCGTTGGTCACCCTCTCGATTGCTTTTTGCTGGTTCAAGGAGCGGCTCAACCGAATGCAGGTCGCTGGCCTAGTCTTGGCCGTGATTGCTATAATGCTGCTCAGTGGCGGCGCGACGAGTTTGGCTAATCCCCTGAAGTTCCTGCATCACCTGAGTCTAAGCCCTTGGATTCTTTACACTCTGGCAGCACTGTTCTGCGCGGGCATCTTCACTGCAACGCAGAAGCTTTCTACCAACCATGTTTCCGCAGAAATGTCTTACCTCGCTTGGTGTGCGGCTTTTGTGGCAATCGCGATCTGCGTAGTTGCCGCCAAGCCCTTGAACTGGAGCATGCCCGCCGCCTTAATGGGATCAGCTTTGGCGGCTGGCGTGCTAAATGGCTTCGGAGTGATCGCATCGTTCGCCGCGTATCGTTACGATGGCAAGGCAGCGATCGTAGCCCCACTGACCGCCACTTTGCAACCTCTCGTCACCGTTTTGCTGGCGCTGCTTTTCCTCGGCGAACACGTTGGCGTTGTTGCGGGCTGTGGGATCGTACTCGCGATTTGCTCTGCCGCGGCTCTTTCTCGAGAAACCACGAAACCCGAAGCTCCGGAGATGCAAAGTTAGTACGCTGCAACTCACTCGCATCGCATGCCTTTGGCTTTGGGCGACAATTCCTCAACAATGGGTACCGCCCATCCACCGCCGGGACATTCCGCGGCCAATGCACGTGTCTGCTTCTGATGGCAGCATCCTAGCACAACAAAACAGCATGCAACCAGTAGCTGGAATCCGACCTCTACGCTAGGGTTGGCTCCAAGAAACCAAATCAACCGCTAACGCAAATCTCAGAAAGACTTAAAACCAGTAAGAATGACGGCAACGTTCTTTTTCTTTAGGCGTTTGGTCAATCAAAAATTAAACCGTGAATCCTGATTTTGCGAACTGCGTCAGGTGTTTTTGAGAGGAGGTGCTGATAAAGCTAGAGCAATGGTGGAGTTATTAAAATGCAGGTATTTTAGTATCAGGAGTGTTGTCTAGGGTGCTAAATATCTTGAGCAAATGAGTCAGAAATGGGTGTTAACGAAATGTAGGTATTGGGCGCGAGGTGGATTGCCACGCGATCCACAATGCCAGGAAATAAAACAAACCAGAAAGATCGGAGGATGAATATGTTTAAGAAATCATTATTGTCAGTTGTTGTGTTAAGCCTTGCAACTACCGCTTGGACTGCGATTGGCGGGCCTTACATTGGCGAACAAGCTGTGGGTTGGCAAACAACCAGTGCAGTTACAGTAAATAGTTCAGATAACGTTGGATTAGGTGCTGGCTATGGTGTTGGAGGCCTGTTGAACGGCGGAGCATTTGAAGCCAGTGTGACGGGTAAGCTGCCGTTTGCTGGTGCTGGGTACAATACAGATGGCTGGTCGCATACCTCGGATCCAGCCAATAACACTTGGATTGCTAATACCGTCGCAGGCAACAGTCCCGCGGGCATCGCGTCTTCGTCATGGGTGCAATTCACTTTTGACAAGGTTTATAGTATCAAAGATATCACTGTGTGGAATGGAGGAATGACCGATAGCAACGAGTACATACCCGGACGTAGTTGGAAAGATAGTGTCATTTCTTGGTCTACAGATGGCAGTTCATGGTCTAGCATGAACTATACATTTAACCAAAAGGCTATCGAGGGTAGTGACTATTGGTTTAACCCTTCCGATCCAGCAATATCCTTTGCCAATGACGCAAAGTACGTTGTCTTCAGCGGCCAAAATAACTACGGCAATCCGTATTGGATGATGAGTGAAGTTCGTTTCAACCTCAATGCCGTTCCAGAACCGTCAACCCTGGCGTTGCTTGGTTTGGGTGGACTGGGATTTCTGATGCGAAGAAAGCGCTAAACCTATATTTGTCCTCGGTTGGCGTTCGTCTGCTCGATTATGTTGGGGCCTATGAGCAACTCCCGCTCATAGGCCCTACATGCATGCAGGGCTAATCTGGTTAACCGGCTTGCAAAGCAAGCTCTCGACAGTAAGTGTCGCAATTTCGATCCGCGCCATGAAAGCACCGGACTTATTCATTTTTTTTCGAAAGAGCCGTAATGGCTTGCTGGCGTTTGGCGAACCATGAAACACACTCTGAACTTGATCCTTGGGCTGCTGGCAACTTCCGGGGAAGCCGCCGTGAACGTGTTCGTGCAAGACTGCAACGGCCGGGCAGCAATCCACTATGAATGCACGGCGGGGGAGATGGTTCGGTCGTTCGCGTTGAACGTATCCGTGAGTCAGGGGCACATTGTCGGAATATCACACTATTTCCGAGGTCCTAGCACGGTGCAGGCGCAAGGCTACGGCATCTTTCCCGCAGCGTTCCGGGACTACATCGGCCTCTTTAACAACACCAATGCCAATTGGAATGCGCCGGGTTATAAGCCGCTTGCGGCAATGGCAGACGATCCGGGCAATAGCTTGCCAGGACTGAACTCTCCCGGAGTGACCTTGGAACTCGGAGCCCTTTGGGACCGCTCCAGCCCTGCAAGCCAGCCCTCGGCGAGCGGGACCTTGTGTTGGCTGAAGCTCACTGAGGCCGCCCAGGTGACAGTGACAGCGAATGAGCGCCGCGGGGGCGTGGTTTTGGCCTCAACTGGCGCTAGCGTTGAGGCATTGTATTCGGGCGCAGCCGTAGACCCGGTGCCGCTCATCACCGGCATCTCGCTGACCAACGGGACCATATCGATAACCTTCAAGGGAGGCGAACTGGAATCCGCACCGACGGTAACCGGGCAGTGGACGGGAACCGGCAATTCAACCGGGAATTACACCACCAATCCCGAAACTGGAACTCCCGCGAGTTATTTCCGGGTTAAATCGTCATTAGGCGAATGAAAAATGGGCCTGCCGTATCCTCTCCCACCCGCATATGCCTCCAGCCGCGCGGGGGCGAAAGGCCAAATTCCTCCCAGTACTCCGGCAGGCTAGGACTCAAAATATTGAACAAAGCAGTTGTTTTAGGTTTGATGTTAAGTTTGACCACCTGGGCCTGGGCAGGTTTTGGGGATCCGTACGTTGGGGAACTCTCGGACAGCTGGGCGACAACCAGTGCGGTTATTGCCACCGTCTCAAGCAAGCTGACAAGCGACGAAAGCTATGGCGCGAGCAAAACCATAAACGGGGGCGTATTTACCGTCGTCGGAGGCGAAAAGGTCACGGATGGCATACACCATACCTACTCTGCCGACAACGCCTGGATTTCAGCGGGCGGAAGTTTTGGCGTCAGCAATCCGACGGGCCAGACCGATTGTGAGCAATGGATACAGTTTGCGTTTAGCGGCGCTTTCTTCATTACCGATATAGACATTTGGAATGGTTGTATGACCGGTCCCGGGGCGGGTTCCTTGCGCAGTTTTCGAGAGACCAAGATCCACTATTCCGTTGACGGAATCACCTGGATGCAACTCATGGGCCCTGGTGTGAATGGGGCATTTACGTTTAATCCCGTCCCAACCTTCTATTCCCCCTACTACTTCTGGTATGAGCCAAGCGATAACATCATGATGAACAAGTCTGCCAAATATGTGGTGTTTAGCGGCTATAGTAATTATGGTGCTGGAGAGTATGCGATGAGCGAGCTGCGCTTTTATTGCTACAAGGGAAACACACAGATTAGCTTGCTTCCCAACCCGGCTGACTCAGCAATCAGGGTGCCGAGCAGCACCATGCTTGGATGGTCCCCCGGTAGTTCGGCGGCAGCCCACGAGATATATTTAGGCACTTCATCTAATGGCGTCAGTAATGCCGTACGGTTGAAGGGGGATCTGAATGGCGATGGCAAAGTTGATTTTCTCGACTTTTCGGAGTTTGGAGCACAATGGCAATTGAGTCCCAACGGGCTCACGGCGGACCTCAGCGGGGACGGCGTGGTCGATCTTTTTGACTTCAGTCAGACAATCGCGGCCGATTGGCTCGATAGTGGCGATGGTGTTTACAAGGGGCATTATTCCTTGAATACCCTAATGTACCGACCGCCATCCTTGGAGGCAGGCAGGACTTATTATTGGCGGGTTGATGAAGTCAATAGTTCGAACACTTGGAAGGGCAACGTCTGGAGTTTCATGGTGCAGGGAGGCGCACCCGCCGCTGCCGCTTACTACGTGGCCACCAACGGCAGTGACGACAATGACGGCCTCAGTCTGGTTACTCCCTTTGGCACAATCCAAAAGGCACGCAACGTCATCGTCAATTCCGGCGGGTTGCCCGCCGGGGGTGTGACCGTCTATATCCGCGGTGGCAAGTATTTTCTGAACTCGCAAATGGACTTCACCAGCGCCAATTCCGGCACGGTCACCAGCCCAATAGTTTACCGCGCCTATACGAACGAATCACCCCGAATCATTGGCGGCGTCCAGTTGGATCCGTCTTGGTTCACGCTGGTGCCGATTACGGATGCCATTTTTAATTCTCGCCTGCCCACGAGCGCCAAAGGCTGGGTTTACCAATGCGACCTGGCGGCGCATGGCATCACCAACCTGGGCAAATTGCGAAATCGCGGTGTCTCGTATGGCCAAACCTTTCACGTAGGGCTTGTTTCCCACATGGAATTGAGTTGCGACGGCGACATGATGCAGTTGGCCAGGTGGCCCAACTCCGGCTATGCCACCATTACCGCTGGTTCCACCACCGGTATGACCTTCACCTACAGTGGAACTCCCGCAAACGAAAGCAAATGGCCAAACGCTTCCGATCCGTGGGTGCATGGCTTTTGGAACTATGATTTCTATGATCAGTACCTGCCGGTTGCAACTTTCACCGTCAATAATAACAGAGTGACTTTGGATGACCCCCCCGGTAATCCGAGCATCCTGGCCGGAAAACGATGGCAGGTCTGCAACCTTTTAGAGGAACTGGATCAAGCCAATGAGTACTACATAGAGACTCAAGTGGGCAACACATATTACGGCAAGCTTTATTTTTGGCCGCCGGCAAATTCGGTGAGCGGAAAGGAGATCGTGGTATCCACCGTTGGTGAAAATTCCACCTCATTGGTAAAACTAAGCGGAGCTTCCAATTTGTGGTTTAAGGGGTTGACGTTTGAAGTAAGCCGTTTCAACGCCGTTGAGATGCAGGATTGCACTTCCGTGGTGCTGGATAACTGTATGATACGCAACGTAGGCAATATCGGCGTCCGGGTGGAAGGCGGGAGTTCGTGCGGGGTGCAGAATTCCAAGATTTATGGGTTGGGTCAGGGAATTGGCTTGTCCGGCGGCAATCGGTATACTCTGGTCGGGGCCGGTCACTATGCCCGCAACAATGAAATTCATGGCTTTGGCAGATGGATCAAGGCTTATCAGCCAGCCATTGGACTTTATGGGGTCGGCAATGAAGCCTCGAATAACCAGATTTACAATGGGGCCGACACCGGCATACTATGCTACCAGAACAACCACCTCATCCAGTGCAATAAGATTTACAACGTAGCCAAGGAAACCAGCGATGCGGGAGGAATTTACTCATACTGGGGCTGGGATACGCGAGGTTCCTTGATCAAGTGGAACTGCATTTACGATCTAATCGATAGTGTGCCGGGAGGAACTGGGTTGTGGGGAATTTATCTGGACGGTTACACCAGTGGGACCACCTTGTACGGTAACATTATCGATAACATTTCACCCGGAAGCAGCGGCAGCGCTTACACCGGCGGAGTGTTGCTGAATGGCGGACGTGACAACGAAATCAATGGCTGCATCATCACCTACACGCCTAACGCTATTGTCGCAGGGGAATGGTGCGCCTATCCAGTCAATCAGGCCGCAGCACAGCGGACGCGAGTGAGCGAGTTTAATTATCAGAGTTCTCCCTGGAGCACCACTTATCCAACGCTCGCGGCGATTCCCGCTGCCGGCGACATCTCGAATTATGCGCATCCGGGCGGCTGCAAAATTGTAAATACAGTCGAAAAATGGAACACCACCTGGACCAAAACAACGCTCATCGGCGGCTTGGGGGACCCGTTCAACGCGGCTTACTGTTCACTGACGAACAATATGCTGAATACCGACCCAGGGTATATCGACCGCACCAACAAATTCTTCGCCCCAACTTACGAGGGCGTAGCCCGGATTCCATTTGAAAGGATTGGTTTGCTGGATCAGTCCCAAGCCACCAATCCGATTCCTCGCAACGACACCACGAATGTATCGAAAACCACGACCGTCCTCCACTGGGCGCCGGCATTTGACGTTAACACCCATAGAGTGTACTTCGGAACCAATCCCGGTTCGTTGCCCCTCGTAAGTCCCGGCCAGAACTACACAAGTTTTGTCCCAACCCTGAGTGCCCGTACGACATACTATTGGCGCATCGATCAAGTGAATCATTCCGGAATGGTCGTTCCTGGTGTCGAATGGCATTTCACAACTGGGCCATAGCTTTGAGCCGGCACCAAAACCCCGCGCTGCGAGACATTGAAGGAGGCGCTTCATGCGCTCGCACCGGCGACTCGTGAAGAATTCGTGTCAGCGGGCATTAGCAACCGCCCAACGATGGGCAGGAGAGGTGTACCACCTGATTTTGCGTAAAGTTAACATTGTGATTTCACGCTCAACTTTTAACTCGTTGATGGAGTTAAGCATGAAAACACAATGTTCAAGACTCGTGAATGTGTTATGAGGATTTCCGTGGCCGGCTTATTCCGCCCAATGACAGCAGGCCGGTTTGATTCCGCTTGGTGACAGTGACAAAAAGCCACCCGCGCGCGCTGCCGTTTGTAACTGCCGGCTCCCCTCGTTGTAAGCTGTTGTGCCACCCGTCCAGGGCAATTTCCCAACCGCTTGCCGAGCTTGATTGCGGGCCGATTTTTTTATCATGTTTTTGCGTAGCATGCCAGCACAAAGAAACAACCATCTGCTGGTAGCGGCTTTCTGCCTTATATGGTCTTCTATTGTTGTATTCGGCGTATTGATTGGTGACATTCAATTATGTTAAGAAAACCGCATTTACTAATGAGCACAGAAAGACTTTCCCGATTCAGACGGAGGCACACGGGCTTTACCCTCATTGAGTTACTGGTCGTAATTGCGATCATAGCCATCCTGGCGGCAATGTTGTTGCCGGCTTTGGGGAAGGCCAAAGACAAGGCCAAAGGCATCCAGTGTCTTTCCAACCAGCGACAGTGGGGTCTCGCTATGATTATGTATACGGGTGACAACAATGATAGAGTTCCACTGTTTGGCGACAGTTACCCCTACGGCTCCAAGACTTTATTTTGGTTTCAGTATGTAGGACCCTATGTCTTGAAAGCGTCGTCCGGCGTGGCGGGGAACAGCGCGGAGGGCCGCTACGCGGAAGCTCGAAAATGCCCAGCAGGTAGGGTCGGACCGCCGCCTTTCTCGGACCCGTCGCTATCCGCTTACGACGACTGGAACTGCTGGCTTGGAGTACATTTTGGCGGCAGCAGCGACCCAATCACGTCACCATTCTGGTATGGCAGTCCGAATAACATGACTCCGCTGGTGATGACTCGCGTTAAAAAACCGGTCGATGCCATGCTTTATATGGATGTCATGCAGCATTTCGTTTACACGCCGCGGCAGGCTGCATTCGTCAAAGACGTGGATAGTGACGGAATGCTAGACAGCAGTGGGGCTACGCCATTTCCTTTCAATGAAGGGCGGCCGAATATTCACAATGGCGGTGCCAACGTCACACTGATGGACGGACATTCAGAACGTGTGCCCATGAAGAGGCTTTGGGAATGGCGCGACGGTAAGATTGTCCACTCATATTGGTATTTGGATGATTGAGGCTGCGCAGTACGGACCTCGACAATGAAAGAGGGAAAAACAGGCAATTGGGTATCAGGTGTGTTGCTTGATACAAAACAAACTGAAACAAAAAAACAGAAGGATACGATATGCGTAAGACAATATTGCTGGTAGTTGTTGGGTTAGGTATTGCAGGTGGGGCATGGGCAGGTTTCGGTGATCCGTACATTGGCGAAGAAACGATTGGTTGGCAAACATCCAATGCTGTAACAGCCACTGCTGGCAGCCGGATGACAGCTTTACCTGAAGATGACTTCTGGGGGCCTGAATTTTTGGTGAACGGCGGGACCTTTGAGGCCAGTATTGCTCCAGGCTCTAAGTTGCCATTCCCTGGTGCAACGTATATGACGGACGGGGTACATCACAGCTACGCGATTACGGGTAATGGTTGGCGGGCCAATTCCTATTATCCTACGGGTCTCCCCCATCCGAGTGGCCGGCCTGCCGGTGCCGGGGTCTATTCGCAGAACTGGATCTCGTTCGGCTTTGACAAACCATATTCCGTGACAAGTTTTGACATCTGGAACGGTAGCTATTGTGGAGGTGTGGGCGGCCCGGGAGACTGGTCCTTTAAGGATGTTTATGTTGACTGCAAGGTCAATGGCACTTGGCAGATGGCAGTCAACACGATCAAACTCACCCGCATTCCGGACCTTTTTGCTTGGTTCACCCCCAACAATGTCGAGGTGAATCTGGATAATGTTACCCAAATTGTTATCACCCCAATCAACAACTGGGCTGAAGATTGCTCCTGGGATCCTCCCTGTACGGGCGGCTATCTCGATCCGCAGGCCGCCGTAAGCGAGGTTCGTTTCTATCTCCCGCCACCGCCTCCGTCGCTCACAGTTGCACGCGAGGGCTCGAACGTTACGATCTCCTGGCCAGTCAATGTCGTTGGATACGACTTGGAATCTTCCGGTATTGTGGGAAATGGAGCGAGTTGGGGACCGGTCAGCGGTACAGTGAACAACTCCGTCACGATCATCAACGCTTCCGGCACTCAATTTTATCGCTTGAAGAAACAATAGCTGTGACGAAAGGTAAGCCAGACCGAATCCCACGCTCGCCCGTCTGAGCGTTCGGAAGGTTTTCGATCGGGGCAATTAACCCAAACCAACAGGCCAGTCTTCACCCTGTCGCGACTGGATTACGAAGCAAACCGGCCTGCCTGCCTAAGCAGGCAGGCTGAACGCTAAACGGGACACCCAGTAGAGAGATTTGCTCGCGTTGGTGAATTGCGTCGGTTTTGATTACTTAAGCCGCCTCACCTTGTGGCAAGCCCGCAATCGCGAGCCCACTTATTTGCAAACCTCAACAGCGGAGGACATCCGCGGATTTTTGGCGAGCCCACGCTGCGATCAACTCAGTGTTCCAAATTAATCAAGATGAACGTCCTAAAGATGAGCTATTACGCCGCAATGATCTGTCTTCTTGCAGGCAGCTTATGCGCTGCGGTTTCGACTGGTGAGCAAGAAGACGGGATTGTGTTCGAGACAGAGCACCTCAAATATGTGATCGACAGGGACGGGTCAAACCGCAACTACATTGACAAAAACACAGTCGTTGATCATTGCATCGCAGTGCCGAGATCCTATTTAGCAACGCTCAATCGGCAGGGCACACAGTATCAGGGGATGGTCACAGCATTCGACGCGGGCAAACTCAAGTTTAAGTTCGGCGAATCCGGAATTAGTGCGGTCATCGGTGTAGCAATGACAAACGATTATGTGACATTCGAGGTGCTGGAAATCAGTGATACCAAGGGGGTAACAGACCTCTCGCTTTTAAATCTGACCCTCGATATCAAGGGGGAGCCGGGTGAGCTTTTTGCCGCTTGCGCGGTAGATTTGAACTGCCACACTTTCAATTCCAACATCCCGGGGTTCAACAAGACGCTGCATGTTTACTGCAACGCCAAGGACGGATTTCTGGGCGCAAAAGTAGCGATCGTCGGCTGCCCGGGCAGTGAATTGCAAACAAACCTCAAGCGTGTCATCCGCGATCATAAGAATCTTCCCCAAACAGATGTCGGCGGCCCTTGGGCGATAGATGCTCAAATCACTCGTGGGTCTTATCTCATCGAGATGGGCCACATGACTGAAAACAACGTGGATGAATGGATAGCCGTGGCAAAGAGCATCGGCGCCCGACAAATTGACGTTCACTGTGGCAAGACGCTCAGGTTTGGGGATCTGGAGCCGAATCTCAAGGCCTACCCCAGTGGTTTTGACGGTGTAAAGAGGGCAGTCAACAAGCTGCATGCGGCAGGCCTGGCAGTTGGATTGCACACCTACGCGTTTTATTTGGCCAAAGAAAGCAAATGGGTAAGTCCAGTTCCGGATCCGCGACTGGGCAAGCACAAGATGTTCACGCTGGCCAACGATCTGGATGACAAAGACGCCACCGTGCGGGTTAAAGAATCAACCAAAGGAATGTCCACGATTACCGGGTTTCTAATCGCAAACAGCGTTACGATCCAAATTGACAATGAATTGATAATCTTTTCTGAGATCGAAACGAACGCTCCTTATGCGTTTACGAAATGCACCCGTGGGGCATTGGGAACAAAGCCAGCAGTTCATGCGAAAGGCACCAACGTGTCCCAGCTAAGGGAGTTGTTCGGGCTGTTCAACCCGGATGGCGACTCAACTTTGTTTGATGAGGTGGCCCGACGCACCGCTGAAGTGTACAACGACTGCGGCTTTGATATGATCTATCTTGACGCTATTGATGGTGCTGGGGCGTTGATGGGCAATCATACACCAGGCTACTATCAGGCAAAATTCATTTTTGAGTTAAATAGACATCTCAAGAAGCCGGCGTTAATGGAGATGAGTTCGTTCGACAGTCATTTCTGGTTTGCGCGTTCGAGGATGGGGGCATGGGATGTCCCGTCAAAGTCCTACAAGATGTTCATCAACAACCATTACATTGACAATCTCACTTATGCGAAATCGTTCTTGCCTAGGAACATCGGGTGGTGGGCAATCTGGGATTGGACCCCGAAGGACCGCATGCGCATGTTCCCGGATGACATCGAATATATTCTGTGCAAATCCCTAGCATCGGGAGACAGTCTCTCGTGGATAGAGTGCTTTACGCCAGAGTCATACGCAACGTCGGCGAGTCAACGTCGGTTTGCGAAATTGATCAAGCAGTATGAAGAACTGCGGCTGTCCAATAATTTCTCGGAATCAACCAAGCAAAGGCTCCGCGAAATCGGTCAGGATTATACGCTGGAGCAAACCGGCAGCGACGGGTGGCAATTCCGACCTGTAGCATACGATCGGCATGTGGTAGCCGGCATTGATGGCCAAAGCAATATCTGGCACACACGCAATAAATATAGCGAGCAAGCAGTCAAACTGCGCATCGAGGCGAATCTTTCCCTGGCCAGTTATGACAGCCCTGAAGGCGAGATTGTGGAAGACTTCAAGAATTCCGGTGCGTTCTCAGATAGGCAATCGAGCTCAGGTGTCTCGTTCTCAATTGAGCCCGTTTCTTATCCAGCCAAAGGTGGTTCTGTCAGCGGCCGTTTCCAAGCAAAAAGCACGCAGCCAGACGGCAAAAGCGCCTGGTCCATGACGACCAAGACTTTTGGTTCCGCAGTGGATTTTTCCAAGCGCGGCTTTGGTGTCTGGGTGCATGGGGATGGCAATGGAGAAGTATTGAACTTCATGTGGAAAGCCCCGGGAAACTTCTGTATCGGCATGGATGAACATTACGTAACAGTCGACTTCCAAGGTTGGAAGTATTTTGAGTTCATCGAACCGGAATCAGAACAGGTAGGCGAATATAGCTGGCCTTATCGCTGCTCCAAAGGAGCTCCCTACGTGGAAACAGCCTGGCTCGCTTATGATAAAATAAACAGCCTGACTTTCGGCTGCATTAACCTCCCCAAAGGCAAAGAGGTCAAGTGCTATATCGGCCCCATCAAGGCATTGCCGCATGTCACAACCAAGCTGGTCAACCCATCCGTCACCCTCGGTGGCAGAAAGTTAATCTTCCCGATAGAATTGGAGAGCGGCTATTATATTGATTTCCGCTCAATGACCGACTGCAAGATCTATAGTCCCAAGGGCGAAGTTGTCCGCGAGGTCAAACCCCAAGGAGAAGTTCCCATCTTGAAGGCCGGGGAGAATCGGGTCGAATTCAACTGCGGTGTTGATTCTTCAGTTAGTGCAAGGGCCAACGTAACGGTGATCAGCCAGGACAACCAAGCGTTTGGTAAATAAACAGTGGGGGCACACCAACAAAGGCGAAGCCGGCTAGGCTTACCTACCAGCCCGACACCGCCAGGCATGGTGAGTCGAAACGCTCCCGGTTTCGGCAGCGCATTTCTTATGCGTCATCGCAGGCCAGAATCCTGGCGCATTTAGTTTATTCGCTAGCAAGGCTAACGAATTTGAGGTAAATCGGATACATGTCGGATGACAAACATGCGCTGATTCCTGGCCCCGATGCGAGACGTGCCCGATTGTCGCAGAGCGCGATTGAAACACCGTCCAGTCAGGCCCGCGCGGAACTCGAAGGAGTTCAGCTGTCGTTCTTCCATGCCATCGAGCAGTTCGGCATTCTGAAGTCGTTCCAGCACGACCTGCATCTGCTGACCGGTTTGCCGTTTGATTTTGTTGATTTACGCATGCGCTCCTCGGACGTGCTCCACGCTCACCGGTTGTTCACGCCGTTTTGCACACTAGTCAACAGCACGCATCTGGGACGCTTGGCTTGCGAACGCGACGACCAAAAGGCGGCCGCGACCTGCCTCAAAGGGAGTGTGTGTCTCGCTCGCCGCTGCCACTTAGGCTTAATTGACATCACCAAACCGATCGTCATCAACGACAAGGCAGTCGGCCTGTTATGTACCGGACAACTGCTTTACCAAAAGCCAACACCCCAAGAGTTTAAGCGAATTGAAAAACGTCTGGCCAGCTTGGGGGTGGACGTAACGAAGGCCCGAGAAGCGTATTTGAACCTGCCGGTGTTGGAACGGCAGCGTGTTACGGCCATTATTGATCTGATGGAAATGGTCGCCGAATTGATTGGTAATCAAAGGTTACAGACGCTGAAGAGCGTCGTGCTCCACCAACCGCTGTCCAAGGCGCTGGATTTCATGGAGGCCCACTACTCGGAACCACTGACCCTCCCAATGCTCGCGAAGGCAGCCGGCTTGAGTGTTTCGCGGCTGGCGCATGTCTTTAAGGCCCAGGTCGGCATGAGCGTGACAGCTTACTTGAAGATGGTTCGAGTGAAGTGGGCTGAGTTCTACCTCAAAAACTCACAGTTAAGAATCAGTGAATTGGCGTTTCAGGTGGGCTTCGGTAACTTGAGCCATTTCAACCACGTCTTCCGCCAAACTACGGGTCTGTCGCCGACGGAATACCGTCGACAGCACAACAGCACAAATAAGTAGTAGGCTGCCAGTAGCGCTTTCTGGGTTCTGTCGTTTTCATATGCGGAAGACAGTAATTACGGCAACAATGTTATTTCATGGGAGAACCAAGGCATGCCATATCTTGAAAAAACGGAGAGTGAAAACAGAATCACCCAAGTCAAATCCCTCCTGAAGGCGAAGAATTTGGACATCGTGCTTGTCTACTACGACGAGTTCAACATTGGCAACGGCTGGTATCTCACCGGCTGGTGTCCTCAGTTCGAGAGCGGCGCGGTGCTGATCCCGCGCGAGGGATCGCCCCGGCTGCTGGGCGGCCCGGAGAGCGAGCCTTTTGCCAAACTCGACAGTACCATAACGGAGACGCGCAACTTCCCCGTGTTCATGGTGCCCGACGAGGAATATCCCAACGCCACGATCATTGATTTTCCAAAACTCTTCGCTGAACTGAATGCTGAATTAGGAAGCGTTAAACGTATTGGACTGGTCGGTGCCGGGCGTATGCCAGCCGATTGCTACAAACAAATCGTCGGCGGAATCAACGGGGCTGAACTTGTTGACATCACGGCGGATTACGTGCAACTGCGCTTCGACAAGTCCGACTGGGAACGTTCCCAAATTCGAGCCGCGTTTGGATTGGCTGACTTCGCGTACGACGCCATGAAGGCGGAGATCAAGCCGGGCGCTTCGGAGATTCAGGTGGCCGCCGCCGGTGAATTCGCGGTGCGTAGCCGAGGGGCGAGTGGCTTCGGATTCAGCGCGATCGTGGGAAGCGGCTTGCGCTCCAACGCCGTGGTCCCCACCGCCAGCTCCAAGCGTCTGCAAGACGGCGAGCTTGTCATGATTGGCATCGCCCCGAAGGTTTCGGGGTATGCCGGTGTGGTGGGCGACTCCATCCCGGTCAGCGGTCATTATACCGAACGGCAACGGGTCTGCATGCGGCATCTGAAAGAAGCCTTCCGTCTGACTAGGGCGCAGCTTCAGCCGGGCAAGGTCGGCAAGGAGATAGACGCTCCCGCCCGCGCCTACTTCATCAAGCATGACCTCTCCAAGTATCTCGTCTGTCCGTTCGCCCATACGATTGGTTTGCACGAGGCGGAATCGCCCTTCTTCGGCCCACATAGCCAGGACGTGCTCAAGCCTGGCATGACGGTTTGCATTGACGTCAGTTTCTTCGGTCACCCGGAGTTTCACGGGGTGCGGATCGAAACCGGTTACGAAATCACGACCAACGGGCCGGTGCCGTTCAGCACGAAGATGGACGCCCTCCTCTGCAACGACTGATCATCATGAACAAATCCAAATCACCAGCCCGGTCGGAATCCAAAACGGAATCGGACTTCGATGTCGTACTCGGGTTCGACATGGAGACGGACATCGGCTCCTTCACCCCGTTCTACGAAGGTGTGAAGCACGGCACCCCGCACATCCTTGCTCTGTTGAAGAAACACGACATCCTCGCCACGTTTTACTGGACCGGGCACGCCGCGGAAAATAATCCCGTGATGGTCCGCCGGGTGCGCGCCGCCGGACACGAAACCGGCTGCCACGGGCTGTATCACGAGACTTTGGGCGACCCGCTTTTCCCTTTGCCGAACAACTGGCCGATCCTGCCTTCGGAGGTGGAAGGCCGGTTGCGGATTGCGACGGAGATCGTGCGCAAGGCCAGCGGCGAGCAGCCAATCAGCTTTCGTTGTCCGCGGCTTTGGGGCAGCACCAAGGTAACGAACGTACTGGAGAAACTGGGCTATCTGACGGATGCCTCGTTTCCACTCTACTTTTACCAGAAGCCATTCGCGCCGTATCATCCCTCGGCCAAGGACTGGACGCGGCCGGGCCAGATGCGGCTGCTGGAAATACCCAATTTCTGCGATCTCAGCATGAAGAGCCATGATCCGTACCAGCGCGATCGCGATCAATGGCCGTTGTTCCGGACCAAGTCTGCCGCAGCGTTGATGGAGAAGGCGGACAGCTTTATTGCCTTTGTAAAGGCACGCAAGCAGCGTCCGGTCCTTTGCTTTTACCTGCATCCGTGGGAATTTCACCCCATGCCGCGGGGCACGCTCGACTTCGGTGAGTGCCGTGTGAAGACACTGCCTTTCATCGTAAAGAATTGCGGTCCGAAGGCGTTGGCACAGCTGGATCGGGTGTGCACCCTGCTGCGTGAACGGGGCGGCCGCTTCCTCACGGCCAGGGATTTGGCGGCGGAGCACAAAGCCCGGAACTGAAGGGGGCGAACTTCTGGAACAAAGTGCAATGATCCGCAAAGCGTTCGTGATCCAGGCCCGGCCCGGCCTGGCGGCGGAATACCAACGCCGCCACAATCCGATCTGGCCCGAGTTGGCAGCGGCCTTAAAACAGCACGGAGTGAGCAACTACTCCATTTTTCTGCGGGCGGACACGGGCGAAATGTTTGGTTACCTCGAGGTTGCGGACGAAACGGTGTTCCAAAAGCTTGGGGAAAATGACGCGTGCCGGCGCTGGTGGCGCTACATGACCGAAGTCCTCGTCTCGGAGCGGGCGGACAGCCCCAAGGCCAAAGAGGAAATGCTCGGAGAAATTTTCCATCTGGATTGAACGGGAATGAAGGCGACGCAGATCTTGAGAGCTTTCGCCCGGGCGGGCAAACAAGTCCGGCTCGTGGGCGACCTCAACGCCGGCGTCATCATCGCGCTCGACCTGGAGGGCCGCCTGTTCACGGTGCTCGGCGGCGAAGTGCTGAACCGCGTCAACCCCGAGGCCATTGCGGGGGAAAGCACGGTGCAGAGCTACCTCAATCCCGGAGGCGACGGCCTCTGGCCCGCACCCGAAGGCACGGCGCTCGGATACCAGTACTCCACGGGCGCGTGGCGCGTGGCGCCCGGCCTGCGCGCTGCCCGGTACCAAGTCATCAAATGCACCAAGCAGAGCGCCGAAGTCCTCGCCGAAGTGGATTTGATCAATGCTCAAGGCCGCGGCATCCCCACCCTATTCAAACGATCGGTGACCGTCACTCCGGGCCGAAACGCCGTCGCGGTGCGGGTGGTGGAAAGCATCACCTGCCTCGGACGCACGCCGCTGCGGAGGACGGATTGCCTGTTGGCGCCGTGGACGCTTTGCCAATTCGACAGCGGACCGGGATGTGAGGTGGTATTTCCATGCGTGCGAAAAGCAGACGTATGGGATTTGTACGACGACTCCAGCGACGCGCAGCGTACCTGGGGCGACCGGCTGTGTCGGACCGCCACCAACGGTTCTCAGCGTTACCAAATCGCCCTTGGGGAGCGCGTGCCATGGATCGAATTTCGAGACCCACGGCGTGGGCTGGTGGTGCGCCGTCAAGCCGGACCGCTGGCTGCCGGCCAATCATTGATCGATATCAGGGATGCGGCCCCGGACACCACGCCAAGCCGGAAGGGAGTCCGCTACAGCGTCTATAGTGACCCGGCAAATTTCATGGAGATTGAAGCGGTCGGTGGTGCCCCCGCCGTGCTGCGCCCGCAGGTTGAACTGTGCCTCAAAGTGACCACGCGGTATGCCTGCAGCTGACTGGATTCCCGCAGCAAGACGAAATTATGGAACAACTTTTCGGTATCATCCTGCACTCAATTGGTGGTTTTTCCTCCGCCAGTTTCTATGTCCCATCCCACAAGTTAAAAAAGTGGGCTTGGGAAACCTACTGGATCACGCTGGGCTTCGTGGCTTGGATCCTCATGCCTACGATCGGCGGGTTGCTTACCACGCCGGACTTGGGGGCGATTCTCGGCGGCAGTCCGCGCGGCGCCATGGCCGGATCTTACTTGTACGGCGTCTTGTGGGGTTTTGGCGGGCTGATGTGCGGCTTGGGGCTGCGTTACCTTGGACTTGCACTGGGTCAATCCATCTCGCTTGGAGTCTGCGCTATCGTCGGGACCGTCGTCCCAGCCGTGATCGACAAGAAAATCGGCATGTTATTTACGACGATCCCGGGGTTTGTGGTGTTGCTTGGATTTCTGGTTTGCATTGCCGGCATAGCTTGCTGCGGATTTGCCGGCGTGCTCAAGGAGCGGCTGCTGACCGAGGCCGAGAAGAAAGAGTCGGTTAAGGAATTCTCCGCAACCAAAGGGCTGATCCTGGCGGTTTGCGGTGGCGTGATGAGCGCCTGCATGGCGCTGGCCATCAACGCCGGCCAGCCGATCGCCACCGCCGCCACCAAGGCCGGTACCGCCCCCGTCTTTGCCAACATTCCGATCTTTGTCTTTGCCCTCGCCGGCGGCTTCACCACCAACTTCATATCCGTGCTAATTCTCAGCCGCAAGAACAAGTCCTTCGGCGACTTCACCCTGCGTCCGCGATCCACATTAGTGTTCAATTATTTCCTGGCCCTCATCAGCGGCCTGATGTGGTACGGGCAGTTTTTCTTTTACGGCATGGGCACGACGAAGATGGGTCGCTTCGACTTTGCCAGTTGGAGCATTCACATGGCCTCGATCATTATCTTCAGCAATCTTTGGGGGTTGTGGCTCAAGGAGTGGACACACGCGAACCAGCGGACGAAGATGTACCTCTGGCTAGGCATTGTCACCCTCCTGATCTCCGTGATTATGATCGGGATTGGAAACAACATGGCTGCCGGTCAATCGCTGTGAGGTCGGCGACAAGATCGAAAAAAGGACTGAACCGTGAGTGAAATTCGAACCTGAAATCAGCCAGCCTTGCCGCAAGCGGTTATAGCCCCCCAAAAGAATGATTTTATGAAGCGCCAACCTTGTGATGTAGCCAACGGTCAGGGCCAGCCTGCCAATCCCGACGACCGTGGGTGCTCGCGGCGAAAGTTCCTCACCACGACCGTCGCCGCAACTTCGGTATTCGCGATCGTCCCCCGACATGTCTTGGGTGCGGGCGAGATCCCTCCGAGCGAACGCCTTAACATTGCCGGCATCGGCGTCGGTGGCATGGGTGCCGGCAATCTCGAAAACCTGAAGGAGCAAAACATTGTGGCCCTTTGCGACGTGGACCACGATTACGCCGCGCCGACATTCAAGAAGTACCCCCGAGCCCGGTTGTGGACCGACTATCGCGAAATGCTGACGGAGCAAAAGGACATTGACGCCGTGCTCATCGCCACGCCTGACCACACGCACGCCGTGATCGCCATGGCGGCCATGCGCGCCGGCAAACACGTTTATCTCCAAAAACCGCTCACTCACAACGTCGCCGAGGCCAGAACCTTGGCGCGGGCGTCTGCCGAACACCGGGTCATCACCCAGATGGGAAATCAGGGGCACTCTGCGGAGGGAGTTCGATCCCTTTGCGAATGGATTTGGGACGGGGCCATCGGTGAAATCCGTGAGGTTCATGCCTGGTGCGATCTCACTTACTATCCTTGGGGTCACGCCTATTGGAGTTCCAAATTTAGCGAACGACCAAGCGACACTCCCGCCGTCCCGAAATCACTCAACTGGGATGTGTGGTTGGGCCCGGCCAAGGACCGTCCCTATCACCCGGCCTATCACCCCGGAACCTGGCGTTGCTGGTGGGATTTTGGCTGCGGCATGATGGGCGATCGCGGCGCTCATACCCTTGACGCCGCGGTCTGGGCACTGAAGCTCGGATATCCTACAAGGATCGAAGGCACGAGTTGTGGCGGCAATGCTGATGTCCACCCTATATCGGCGATGGTGACCTACCAATTCCCGGCGCGAGGCGAACTACCACCCGTGAAACTGACGTGGTGGGAAGGTTTACGCGCGCCGTGGCCGGACGGATTGGACACTGACCTCGAAATGCCGCGCGAAGGCGGCATTATATTCCACGGTAGCAAAGGCAAGATCATGGCCAACCACATTGGCGGACGCCCCATGCTGTTGCCGGCGAGCCTGCATCGGGATTATCGGAGACCAGCCAAAACCCTGCCGCGGATTGAAGGCGAAAATCACGAACTTGATTGGGTGCGAGCCTGCAAAGCGGGAAAGCCGGCCGGTTCGGACTTTGATTACGCCGGCCGGCTCACGGAAATCTGCCTGCTGGGCAACATAGCCAAGCGCACGGGATTTCCACTGCAATGGGATGGGCAAATGATGAAATTTACCAACGCGCCAGAAGCCAACCGGTTTGTCCATGCGGAATACCGTAAAGGATGGAGTTTGTAGGCATGCCAACCGTCGCCTGATCAAGTTGTGCCAAAATCAACCCCGCCTGCCCCAAACTTGCGTCGGTCGCCGCGCTGGTTGGAAACGCATTTTCGCTACAAGTTGGGGTGCATCACCCAATGAAACGCTTGTTGATTCGGCATTTGTGGGGCGCGTCATCGGAAAATGGGAGGGAATCTTCCGGAAGTTTCATGAGCTGGGATTTGCAGGTATCGAGTTCCCCTTGCCTGGTTCCAAGGAACACCGCCTCCTACACCGCCTGCTTGGCGAAAAGGCCGGGCATGAAACGCAGACTTCGCCATGACGCCAGAATCCAATGCTCCCATGAAGTCGATTCCTGATCCTTTCCGCGACGCCCGTAACGAATCGGGCGTCCTTAAATGCCCGTTCCATGGCGAGGACATCACCATGCTCCTGCGCCATGAGGACGTGCGGCGCGCGGCGAAGGATTGGCAGACGTTTAGCTCCGACGCGCCCTTCCGCGTCCCGATTCCATCGGAGGAAGCGGTGCGCACGATGCGGCAGCTGCCCATTGAGACCGATCCGCCCGAGCATTCTGACTACCGGAAGATCACCGATCCCTTTTTTCAGCGCCCGAAAGATCCCGCGTTCATTGCGCGGATCGAGGCTTTGATTGACGGCATGCTCTGCGATGCGGTGAGCCGCGATGCCATCGAGATCGTGCAGGAGTTCGCGTTGCCGATGCAATCCCGGGCGCTCACTTACCTGCTCAATGTGCCGGAAGCCGAGGCGGCGATCTGGGTCGGTTGGGGCATCCATGTTTTCAAAGTCACCGGCGGCGAGTTCAAGAAAGGCCATGTG